>NZ_DJDV01000100.1:0-162756 GCF_002431195.1 Sphingobium sp. UBA5915
CCCCTCCCGCAAACGCCCCCTATAGCGAGACGCTGGCGGGCATGGTGCAGAAGATCGACGCCACCTTGCAGCGCGCCGACGCGCTGGTGACGGCAGCCAGGGACGGAGCAACGCCGCGTCACGTTGTTGACCGGATCGTAGCGGCAGGCGGTGACGCCCGCGCCGAGGACCGGCGGACGATCGCGACCGCAGCCGCAGAGCTGAAGGATGCAACTCGGGCGCTTCAGGGCGTCACCGCATCGGCGCGGCGGGGCTACGAGCAGAACCGCTGGTTGATGTGGACGGCGATCGGCGGAGTGGTGCTCGGCATGGTGCTTTGGGCGGCGTTCGCCGGCGTCGTCGCGCGTGCCGTGCCGGCGAGCTGGCAATGGCCGGAAAAGATGGCGGCGCGAGCGCTCGACCTGTCAATGTGGGAAGGCGGGCAGCGGATGATGCAGGCCGCCTCGCCCACCGCGTTCCGCGCGATCATAGCGGCCGACAGGATGGTGTTGGCCAATCGCGAAACGATCGAAGGGTGCAGCAAGGCCGCAGCCCGAACGCGCGAGACGGTGCGATGCACAATCAAAGTTGGTGCTAGCCTTGAGGAGCAGCAGGATAGCGACCGCTAGTTCCTATTCACTGCAACTCGATTTTGGCATGATTGCTGGCTCACTTTTTACTGATTTGCCCTGCTGGTTGCGCGAGCCGGCGCGCCAAGCTGCGACTATCAAATAGATACCTGCGGCAATCATCGGCACGGTGAGCCACTGACCCATATGAAGCCCTGTTCTGGCTGTGAAGCCGACAAGCTGGGCATCCGGCTCCCGGAAGAATTCGACAATGAAGCGAGCGAGCCCATAGCCAAGAAGGAACACGCCGACGAGCATGCCAGGGCGACGTCGGGCGTTGGTAAACCAGAAAAGGCACGCGAGCACGGCAAACAAGACCAGTCCTTCCAGCCCGGCTTCGTAGAGCTGGCTCGGGTGACGCGCGAGGCCATCGCGACTTCCGGGGAACACAATCGCCCAAGGCACATCGGTGGGCTTTCCCCAAAGCTCACCATTCACGAAATTAGCGAGGCGGCCGAAGAACAGGCCGATCGGCACGGTGCAGGCGACATAATCATGGACCCGCAGCCATTCGAGGCCGTGTCGTCGCGCGAACAGGATCAGCGCGAGCGAGACGCCAGCTGCACCCCCGTGGAACGACATGCCGCCGTCCCACAGCTTGAGGATTTGCAGGGGGTCGAAGATCATCTCAGGACCGTAAAAGATCACATAGCCGAGACGGCCACCGAGGATAACGCCCAACGTCGCGTAGAACACGAGATCGTCGGCTTGTGCGCGGTTCATCGGGGCCGCTGGTTGGGCCAGCAGCCGCAGCAGATACCACCACCCGGCAATGATGCCGGCGATATAGGCCAGCGAGTACCAGCGGATGTCGAGCGGGCCTATGGAGATGGCTATCGGGCTCAATCCGAGGCTGGCGAATGCGATATGGCTATCCAAGGATTGTATCCTGCCTGCGAGAAGCGGCGCTCGAGCGCGCCATGGGTTATTCCGGTGCGATTGAAGCGCCGGCATCCTTGAGCGCCGCAAACCCGCCGGGGACGTGGGCGACATTCTCCACGCCCATCTCCTTGAGTGATTTTGCGGCCAGCGCCGAGCGGGCGCCGGACCCACAATAGAGCACCAACCGCGATCCACTGGCGAGTTTGGCATTGTGGGTGGGGCTTTCAGGATCGACCTGGAATTCCAGAAGGCCACGCGGGACATGCACCGCACCAGCCACCAGCCCCGATTTTGCGACTTCCCCTGGCTCGCGGATGTCAACGAACTGGACCTTGGGATTGCCGACAAGTTTGGCTGCATCGTCAGGCGCGATAGTTTCGACAATCGCATTCGCTTCGGAAACGAGTTGTTTCGAGGTGCGTGTTGGCATCGACTTTCTCCTGTAAATGAACCTGTATCGGATGGCTCAGCCCTGCTCGGACTTGCCGCCTATCTGGCGCAGCATTTCCGGCAAATCTGTCGGGCAATCACCGCAAAGCTTGTTTGCCGGAACGGCAACGTCGATCTTCTTTGGGTAGGGAAGATCGAGAGCGGCCATGATCGCGACGAATTCCTGAACGGTCTTGCCCGCAAGGCGCGGGTTCCGTTCACGCTCCTGCGCCACTGTCGTGATGTGGCGATGATTGTAGTCGTGAGCCGGGTAGATCAGACCATCGCCCGGCAGCGTGAAAATCTTCTGCGTGACGGAGTGATAAAGGGTGGCGGCGTCACCGTTTTGGAAGTCGGTGCGGCCACAGCCGTCGATTAGCAGGGCGTCGCCGGTGAAGGCGCGAAGACCATCGGGCTGCTCAACCAGGTAGGTATGGTGGGCGTCGGTGTGCCCCGGCGTAAACAGCGGCTGAAGCTTGAGCGCGCCGACAGTCAAAGGCTGGTCCTCGGCGACCCCCACGTCAGCACAGGGAAGGCCGTCCATGGCGGGGTACGCGATCTTGGAGCCGGTAAGGCTGCGCAGATAGCAGGCCGATGTGACGTGGTCCGCATGCACATGCGTCTCCAACGTATAAGCCAGTTCGAGATCCAGTTCCTGAAGCGCGGCAAGGTCGCGTTCGATCGTTTCGAGGACAGGATCGATCAGGACGGCTTTGCGCGTCTCCGGGCAACCGAGGAGGTAGGTGTAGGTCGAGGACTCCGGCTCGAACAACTGACGAAAGATCATGATCGGTCTCCAATGGTGTCTAGCCGCCGATCCCGCCCAGGCTGCGGAACAGCATGTAGGCGGCCACGGCCAGCAGGACGAAAGCGAAGATGCGGGTGAGCAAGCCCTTATGATCGGCGAGCCGGATGGCGGTTTGCATGCCGGCGACGCCGCCAGCGACCCCGCCAGCGATGAAGAAGCCGGCCACGCGCCAATCCACGAGTCCTGACAGGGCATAGTTGAGGGCTGTCGCCGATCCGAACGTTCCCACCGAAAACAGCGACGATCCGACCGCGTTGAGGATGGGCATGCCGCTGCCGAGCATGATGCCGGGCACAATCAGGAAGCCGCCGCCGATGCCGAAGAACCCTGACAGGAGGCCGGCGAGAAGGCCGATCGCCACGAGCCGCACAGCGATGGGGCGCGTGATCCGCACGCCCGGGTCGCCGCCGCCGGATTTGCCGCGCAGCATGGAAACCCCCACCACGATCATCACGCCTGCGAACAGCACCAGGAGATGCTGACCCGCCACCATCTTGCCCAGGGTGGAGCCGATCAGGGCGCCTATGACGCCCGATGCCCCGAAGACGAGGGCGCAGGGCCACTTCACGGTTCCGGCCCGGGCGTGCTGGATCAGGTTGGCGAAGGCATTGGCGGCCACCGCCAGCGCGCTCGTGCCGATCGCGACGTGCGGGTCCTTCATGCCCACGACATACAGCAGCAACGGCAGGGCAAGGATCGAGCCGCCGCCGCCGATCACCCCGAGGGTAAAGCCGACGACGACACCGGATATGAGCGTGAGGATGTCGACCGGCGTCATGGGTTTGCCCCGGGCCTGGCTGCGCGATAACGTTCCTGAAGGGCGAAGACGCCCATGCCCGCCAGCATCGCCACGACGAACACCAGCGCCGCCGGCGCTCCGAGGCTCAGGGCGACCAGGGCCGGACCAGGGCAGTAGCCGACGAGGCCCCATCCGACGCCGAACAAAGCCGCGCCCGAGAGAAGCTTCTTGTCCAGGGACCGGGACGATGGCCCATTGAACGCCGGTGCGAAAAGCGGAGCATCGCGCCTTCGGCCGAGTGCAAATCCCAACGCTGAAACCATGACGGCCGAGGCCAGCACCAAGGCAAGGCTCGGGTCCCACGACGGCGCGGCGACATCAAGAAACGCCAGAACCTTGCTGGGGGCTATCATGGCGGAGACGATCAGGCCGAAGCCGAAAATGAGCCCCGAGGCGAGCGCGATGAGCAGCTTCCTCATTGCTCAGAGTCCGATGACGTGTCGGGCGACGTACACAGTCGCGGCCGCTGTGATGAGGAAGACGCCTGTCGCGGCGAGCGAGCGGGGCGAGAGCCTCGCTATTCCGCAGACGCCATGCCCGCTGGTGCAACCACTCCCGAGCCGAGTCCCAAATCCCACCAGAAGGCCGGCTGCGATCACGACGGCGACTGGGGCCGGCGACGTGAGGTCCGGTAGCAGGCCGCCCGCCGCCCGGTAGAGCAAGGGCGCGGCGAGCAGGCCGACCAGGAATGTTGCGCGCCAGGCCATCTCGCCGCGGACAGGCGCAAGCACCCCGCCGACGATGCCGCTGATTCCAGCGATGCGCCCATTGGCGATCCACAGGAAGGAAGCCGAGAGGCCGATTAGCGCGCCGCCCACGATGGCCGAGAATGGGGTGAAACCCTCCATCGTCAGGATTCTCTGCTCTCAGCTTCGTCACCGGCGCAAAAGAGTGCGTAGAGTTCCGTCAGGATCGGCAGCACGCGCTCGGACGTGATGCGGTAGAATATCGTCGTTTTCTCCCGCCGTGTTCCGACCAGGCCTTCGTCGCGCAGCGTGGCCAGATGGCGGGACAAATTCGACTGTGTCAGTCCGAGGCGTTCGCCCAGATCGGTTACCGACAACTCCCCGCCGAGCAGGCTGCACAGGATCATCAGACGGTGCCGGCTCGCAAGCGAACGGAGGAACG
Source organism: Sphingobium sp. UBA5915 (assembly GCF_002431195.1). Taxonomy (NCBI): domain Bacteria; kingdom Pseudomonadati; phylum Pseudomonadota; class Alphaproteobacteria; order Sphingomonadales; family Sphingobiaceae; genus Sphingobium; species Sphingobium sp. UBA5915. The sequence goes on from NZ_DJDV01000100.1 coordinate 4,655, forward strand.
CTTCCGCTTCGCCGGCCTTTTCCTCCAGAAGCTCCGGAGACATTTTAACGAGGGAAGGTGGCACAGTTGCTCCAAACATCTTATATGTAGCATATATGATGGAGTGGTGTTCGATCAAGCGCCAGCTAGGAGGTTCCCCCCGTGAGCTACTATTTCGCCAAGCCATCGAGGCTCCTTCGAAGCGCCGGAGTGCGAGGTAACCCCATGCTGATCGACCAGGCTGTCCGTATCGCTTCCGAGCTGCGCTGCACGCTGGGACAGATTTAGATGCTCGATCGACGTTCGCTGTTGGCTGGCGGAGCGGCATTGTTCGCAACCACCGCTTGCTCGCGCTCCACGCCGGGCCTCGGCGGGGGAGGTGCAAACCCGCTTCCGATGCCGCCGCTGTTGGACGCACGGCCTGGCCGCTCATTCGCGCTACGGGTCCAGTCCGGAACGACTTCATTTTATCCAGGCCGGCCGAGTGACACGCTCGGGTATAATGGCAGCTATCTCGGACCGACGATCAGGGTGCGCCGTGGCGACGACGTGGCGGCTGTCGTGACCAACGGGCTCAACGCGGACACGACTGTGCATTGGCACGGGCTTCTGATCCCCGGAGAGCTGGATGGCGGCCCCCATCAGATCATCGCGCCGGGCGCGACCTGGCGGCCCACGCTCCCGATCCGGCAGCCCGCAGCGACCCTCCTTTATCACTCACACGTCCATGGGTTGACGGCCGAGCAAGTCTATTCGGGCCTGGCTGGGGCGTTGCTGGTAACCGACGACGAAGAGCAGGGCCTGGGGCTCCCGTCAGAATATGGCGTGGACGATCTGCCCCTGCTCATCCAGGATCGCCAGTTCGAAAATGGTCGCCTTGTCATGCCAGGCGGCATGATGGTCGCCATGCAGGGCCGGCGCGGCGACACGATCCTTGTGAACGGCGCGGTGAATCCGCTGGCGGCGGTGCCAAATCGGTTGGTTCGCCTGCGGCTCGTCAACGCATCGAACGCGCGGATTTATGAGCTGTCGTTTTCCGATCGGCGGAGCTTTCACTGGATCGGAACCGAAGGGGGGCTGCTCGAACACGCAGTGGCATTGGAAGCCATAACCTTGGCGCCGGGCCAACGTGCCGAGCTTCTCGTGGACTTCACGGACGGTAGGTCCGCCTCGCTGGTGACGGCGGCTGATACCAACAGCTCGATGATGGGCGGCATGGGTATGATGGGGCGTGGCGCCCGAAGGACCGATGCCGCGGCACCAGCGACCGTGCTGCGGTTTGAACCACGGCCGTTGGGACAGGCTCGTGCCAGCGGCGTCGTGCCGACCCTTCTGGCATCACGAACTGGGCCCGACGCCAGCAAGGCGGTGCGCCGTCGCCGTCTGAGCCTCAACATGGGCATGGGCGGCATGATGGGCTCAGGAAGCGGCGGTGGCGGCCTTACGATCAATGGCAAGCCATTCGACATGAATCGCATCGATGAGACGGTGAAGCTAGGCTCCACCGAAATATGGGAGGTGTCTGGCGAAATGATGCGCCACCCGATCCATATTCACGGCGTCCACTTTGATGTTCTCACCCGCGGTGGCGGGCAGCCCGATGTTCTCGACCAGGGGCCGCGCGACACGGTCCTCGTCAAGGAACCGGTGGAGCTTCTCATCCGATTTGATCAGCCGGCCAAGAGCGCTCCCTTCATGTATCACTGCCATATCCTTGAACATGAGGATAATGGAATGATGGGCCAGTTCAGTGTTGCGTAGGCGTAGGCTCCCACTTCTGGAGAGTTTATGCAGCGCCTACCGTCCAACAGGAGAGCAAGGTTGCCAAAAAGAGCTTTCGCCACATTTCTGCTCGCGGCAACGATGCTGACCGGCGGCACCTCGCTAGCTGCACAGGATAATCTGGTTTATCCCGTAATACCGGGATTTGGCGGGATCGTGGCCGTGCCCAGTGCTGCCGAGCGGCCCGATCCCAAGCTTCGCTACCGCGTCTTGTTCAATGTCACCAAGGCCGCAAGCTCTCCCAACAAAGTGAATCCCAGCCTTGAGAAGGTCGCGCGCTTCGTGAACCTGCTAGGCGCGGACAAGGTCCATCCGGCTGGTGACATCGCCGTCATCATTCATGGTCCCGCGACCCCGCTCGTCCTGCAGAACGCGCCATATGCGGCGCGTATGAAGGTAGCGGCCAACCCGAACGCTGCGCTGATTGCCGCTCTCCAGAAAGCCGGTGTTTCAATCCGCGTTTGCAGTCAGGCCATGGTCGGAAATGAGATCATGCCGAACCAAGTGGCTTCGGGCGTTGAGATCGATGATTCGGCGCTTACAACCTTGGCGAATCTACAAATCCGGGGTTACGCGCTCATCCCGGATTGAAAGGTGCGATACCCCCTCACCCGCAGCAGCCCGCCACGGTCCCGTTCGCCTTCGCCTCCTGAATCGGAGGGCATGGGACATCGCCGAACGAGCAGAACACGCAGCAGTCGCCGGCCAGGGGCCGCAGCACCGCCGCGCAATGTCGGCAATCATAGAAGAACTGGCAGGCGTTGGTGGGCATCGTCTCGGTCGCGACACCGCCGCACTCGGGACAGGTCAGCGTGGAGGTGAGCTGCATCAGGAAAGCGCCTTTATAAGCGGCGCTTCAATGCGATCCCATATCAGCGCGGTCAGCGTCAGGGTCGTGCCGATCGTGAGCATGATCGGAGTTGCGCGGGACGGTAGGGTCACGGTGCAGGACCGATCCGCAGCGCAGGTCCTCCGACGCCGCACATACGCCCACCACCCGGCAGCCAGGCCGACGAGGGAAAGCGCCGTCAGGGCCCAGCGCAGAGGCATCAGCGCGGCGAAGGTGCTCGACAGGCCCGCCCCCACGCCCAGCGCCGCCAGCGCGAGCGGCAAGACGCAGCAGGATGCGGCGGCTAGGACCGCGCCGAAGCTCGCCAGCGCACCCAGGGCGGATAGCCCCGCGTCGGCGCGGCGTGGCGATGCGGAAGCGGCCAGGGTTTCGTGCGGCAAAATCCTTTTATTCATCAGTCGTCTCCGGCGGAATAACCCCCTAATGCCTCCTGTAGCGGCTACAGGAGCAAGCGAATTATGAGGGATGAGAAAGGCCTAGCTATCGGCGAGTTGTCGCGCCGAACCGGCGTGAACATCGAGACGATCCGCTATTTCGAGCGCGTCGGCATTGTGGCGACCCCACCCCGCACGAGCGGGGGCCGGCGAGTATATGGGGCCGGCCACGTCCGCGTCCTTGGATTCATCCGTGGCGCGCGTGAACTCGGCTTCACCCCGGCCGAGGTGCGCGCGATCCTGTCACTTGGCGGTCCCGCGCAGGCGTCGTGCAGTGAGGTCCGCGAGATCGCGGCCCACCACCTGGAGCGGGTTCGCGCGAAAATGGCAGACCTAGCGCAACTCGAAAGCCTGCTTGCCACGACGATCGACCGTTGCGAGGGCGACGGGGCGGCGAGTTGTGCCGTGATCGAATTGCTTGACCAATATACAACCACTTAGGTGTCAAAACCGGTCGGGGCTGTTGAAAAAAGGCCGGGTGATCCGATCGCGTTCCTAACGGGTTCCCTGCTTCGACACATCGGGAGCAGCGGCCATGATGGGTGAGCAACAGCGAGGCGGCAAGGGCGCAAGCTGGCGGGCGCTGGGAGCGATGATCCCCGCCGATCATATGCTGCACAGGATAGACGGGCTGATCGACCTGGGTGAACTGCGCGATGCGCTCGCGCCGCACTACAGTTGCCGTGGGCGTCCCTCGATCGCGCCTGAATTGCTGGTCCGCATGGCGCTGATCGCTCGCCTCTATGGCATCACGTCGGAGCGCCGTCTGTGTGAGGAAGTCCGCTTCAACCTCGCCTATCGCTGGTTCTGCCGATTGCCGCTCAACGCGCCGGTGCCGCACCACTCGACGTTTAGCAAGAACCGGCATGGCCGCTTCCGCGATGCTAGCATCTTCCGCATCCTGTTCGAGCAGACGGTGCGGCGCTGCGCCGATGCGGGGCTGATCGCCCACAAGGATGCCGCAATCGATGCATCGTTCGTCGCGGCCGATGCAAGCTGGCAGCGCAAGATGCGGGACGCCGACATGGCCGCGCCCCGGCTTCCCCGCCCGGTTTGTGAATGGCTGGCGGATCAGGCCAATGCTCCACCGCAGGAACATGGCGTACCGCGTGGCAAACCGGCCGAGGTGTCACGCACCGATCCGGCGTCGGCATGGTCGGCGCGCACGGCGCGGGGCCGGTTCGGCTATGCCTTCAATGTCCTGATTGACACGCCGGGAGGGGTGGCGATCGACGTGGAGGCCAGTCCCGCCCGCTTCGCCGCGGAAGTCGATGCGGGGCGGACCATGCTGGCACGGGCCGACAATCGGTTCGGCTATCGGCCAAAGCGTGTCGCGGCCGACACCGCCTATGGCAGCGCTGCGTTCCTGGCGTTCGTCACCGATCGCGGCACCATCCCGCATATCCCGGTGCTGGAACGATCCGAACAGACCAAGGGCAAATTCCCCCGCGAAGCCTTCCGCTATGAGCGGGAGCAGGACCGCTATGTCTGCCCCGCTGGGAAGATACTGCCCTTTCGCGGTGCCGATCGTCGGGCGGGCTTTCTCCGATACAGCGCCAGTCCTGCCGATTGCCGCGCCTGTCACCTCAAACGGAAATGCACCGCAGGCAGCAACAGGTCGGTCACGCACAGCGAATATGAGGACGTGCGTGAGATGGTGCGCGGCGAGATGCAGACGCCGCTATTCAAGCGGTCGATGCGGCTGCGCCGGGGTGTCGAGCGGGTGTTCGCCGATGCCAAAGGCAAGCGAGGGCTGACCCGCCTGCACCTTCGCGGACTGCGCGGTGCCGAAGAAGAGTTTCTGTTGGGCGCGGCCATTGCCAATCTCGTGCTGTTAGCCCGCACCGACGCAAGACCGGCCCGGAACCGTCGCCCGCCCCCGGTGCCGGAACGCATCGAGCGCATGGCCCGGATCAGCCGTGGCCGGTTCGAGCAATCCTACTACGCGACGATCTTCTGACGCCGGTTAGCCGGGTTCGCGCTCGGCCGCAGGGAAGTGGCGATAGAAGGTAGAACGGCCGACCTGGAGCAGCTTCGCGACCTTCGCCGGTTTGTCGCCAGCCTTGAGCAGCTTGCGGGCGGTATCGAGCATGTCAGGCGTCATGACCGACTTGCGGCCTCCGCCCGTGCCGCCCTTGGCCCGTGCCGCTGCCAAACCGGCAATCGTCCGTTCCTTTATCAGTTCGCGCTCCATCTCCGCGACAGAAGCGAGGATATGGAACAGCAGACGGCCCGATGGGGTTGCCGTGTCGAACCCGTCCGTCAGGGACCGGAAATCAATCTTCCGAGCGGACAAGTCCGCCGCCAGTTCGATCAGGCCCCCGATCGATCGGCCAAGGCGATCGAGCTTCCATATCACCAGCGTGTCACCGGCCCGCACGAAATTGAGAGCTTCGGTCAGACCGGGACGGTTCAGCTTCGCGCCGCTCACCTTGTCGGTGAACAGCTTTTCACAGCCAGCCTTGGTCAGCGCATCGGTTTGTAGCGTCAGGTCCTGGTCGGAGGTCGAGACACGCGCATAACCAACCAGCATGAGTCCCGTTATCCCATCTCAAACAGCGAATTTCGGGACTCATATTTCGGGAACATATTTTGGGAAAGCCCCGGCGGGCATACAGCGGATTTTTGTGTCGGTCACGGTCGTCCCGTTGGAGGTTCCCAATCGGGAAGGCTGATAACCGGCTCACCCATGGAATAAACCCGGACGAGCGTCGTCTATGCTTTCAGGACTGATGCGCCGGAGGCTTATGCGTAGACGATATTGGATGCTCGGTCTGACTGCTTCGGCCCTGCTCACAGGCGCAGTCGCGGCCGCCCCTGCCGGTGGTTACGCCAGCATGGTGGCTGCCGCGATGGACCGGATGATGGCGGGCATGATGGTCAAGCCGTCCGGCAACGTCGACCGCGACTTCGTCACGATGATGCTCCCGCATCATCAGGGTGCGATCGATATGGCAGTGGCGGAGCTGCGCTACGGCCATAACGAGCAGCTCAAGCGCATCGCGCAGGAGATCATCATCGATCAGCAGCAGGAGATTGCCGCTATGAAGTTGGCGATCGGTCAGCCGCTACCGCCTTCGACGCCGGCCCCGACGCAGGGCGGCGACCACCACAGCCCTATGGAGCACTGACATGATCCGGACCATCCTGCGCTCGGCCGCCTTGCTGATGAGCGCCGCACCGGGCCTCGCCATGGCGCAGCAGGCGCCGTGGAACGCCAAGGACATGCCCGTCAGCCACCGCGACCGCGTCTATGCGTCCGAACAATTCTCCAACACGGTGTCGGTGACGGACCCTGCCGACAACCGGCTGCTCGGCGTCATCAAGCTCGGCGATCCGCAGCCGATGAACTTCTCCCCGCTCTACAAGGGACAAGTGCTGGTCCACGGCCTGGGCTTCTCGCCGGACGGGAAGACCTTGGCGGTCGTGTCGATCGGATCGAATGCCGTGTCGTGGATCGACACCGCCACCAACACGGTCAAACACACGACCTATGTCGGGCGCAGTCCGCACGAGGCGTTCTTCACGCCGGACGGAAAGGAGGTCTGGGTCACCGTTCGCGGCGAGGACTATATCGCCGTGCTCGATCCCGCGACGTACAAGGAAACCGGCCGCATCAAGACGCCCGGTGGTCCGGGTATGACGATCTTCTCGCCCGATGGGCGATACGGCTATGTCTGTTCCTCGTTCAATCCGGTGCTGGCCGTGTTCGATGTCGCAACCCACGCACAGGTCGGACAGGTGGCGCAGCCGAGCCCATTCTGCCCCAACATCGCCGCGACGCCGGACGGCAAGCAGGCGTGGTTTACGCTAAAGGACATCGGCAAGACGGTCGCATTCGATGCCAGGCCACCCTTCACAATCCTCAAGGTGCTGGATACCGGGCCGATCACCAATCACGTCAACTTCGCCCGCACGGCCAAGGGGCAGTTCGCCTATGTGACGGTCGGCGGGGAGAATGCGGTGAAGGTGTTCCGCACGTCCGACTTCACGCTGGTGGCAACCATTCCAGTCGGCAAGATGCCGCACGGTGTCTGGCCGTCCGGCGACGGTCGGCGCATCTATGTCGGGCTGGAGAATGCCGATGAGCTGGCCGCGATCGACACCGCTGGCAACACGGTCGTCGCTACCGTGCCGGTCGGACAGGCACCGCAGGCGATCGCCTATGTGCCGAACGCTGTTCCGACAGGCCCCGGCACCGACAATCTCCAGCCGCTCGGCACGGCCGGCAAGGCGTTGCATCTGACTATGGGGCCGATCGGCGGCAAGGGTGCGGCAAGCAGCATCACCCTCTTCGACCAAGGCATCATTCAGGTCGTGCAGAGTGCCGTTACCGGTTTGCAGCCCAAGAAGCCCTACATGCTCGTGCTGACCGCCAACGCGGATGGTAGCGGCGCTGTAGAGCCGCTTGCCAACTTCATGAGCAACCCGGCGGGTGCGGCGATCGTCAACGCGTCGGGTCCGATCCGGCAGATCGTTCAAGGCAGCACCGCGACGCCCCGCCGTTTTCTGGCGGTCGCTGAGGTGGTGAACGGCGCGCCGGGACGCATCGTGCAGGTACAGCGCGACTGACATGGACCCGCTTGCCGCCGCGATCGAGCCCCTGATCCCCGGTCTGCGCCGCTATGCCCGGTCGTGGTTGCGCGATCGGGCAATGGCAGATGACGTGGTGCAGGATTGTCTCGAGCGCGCGGTCGGGCGCTGGCGACAACGACGCGGGGCGGAGGTGCGCCCATGGGTCTATACGATCCTGCACAATCTGTTGGTCGACCATCAGCGGCAGCATAGCCGGCGAGGCACAGCGGTTCCGCTCCACCTCGTGGACGACGCCACGCTCGGCCGTCCGGCCGATCAGGAAACAGGCCTACACCACCGCGACCTGCTGCGCGCCCTTGATGCGTTGCCCGAGGAGCAGCGAACGGTGCTGCTCCTCGTATCGGTCGAGGGCCTGCCCTATGCGGAGGTCGCTGCCGTTGTCGGCGTGCCGCTGGGCACGGTGATGTCGCGCATATCCCGGGCGCGCGACCGACTGGCGACCCTCCTCCGGGAGGGTGAACGGCCGCGATTGAGGAGCGTGCAATGACCAGCCCGATCGGCGAGGACGATCTGGCCGCATGGATCGATGGCAGGCTGTCGCCCGAGCGGCAGCGCCTGGTCGACGCCTATCTTGAAGGCCAGCCGGACCTGCATGCCCGTTTGCGGGAACAGGCGGAGCAGGCGCGAGCCCTTGCATCCCTGTTTGCCCCGATCGCGGATGAACCGATCCCGGCGACGATGCGCGTCGCAGCCATCAGGGGGCGGCAACGTCAGCCGCGATGGCAATTCGCCATCGCCGCGTCACTTCTGCTGGCGGTCGGGTTTGGCGGTGGTTGGTCGAGCGCGAAGTGGAGCGGTGAACCCCGCGCAGGCATCGCGGCGCTGGCCAACGAGGCGAGTGACAATTTCCGTGTCTATGCCGCCGACCGGATACGACCGGCGGAGATCGGTCCGGATCAGCGCGCCATGCTGATCCGATGGACCTCCGCCCGTTTGGGTGAGCGCGTCACCATCCCGGACCTCAGCACAGCCGGCTATCGCTATGGTGGGGGGCGACTGGTCGCGACGCCTCACGGCCCTGCGGCACTGCTCCTCTACGACGGACCGCAAGCGTCGAAACTCGCGGTGCTGACGAGGCCTATGCAGATCGACAAGACTGCGAGCATGACCAGCACGTCCAGCGGGACCATGGGCCGGGTCACATGGGCAGTCGACGGGATCGGCTATAGTGTGGTGGGCGAGCGGCCTGCGGCCGAGCTGCATCCGATTGCCGATGAAGTCCGGCGGCAGGCCGATGCGGCGCTGGTGTCCTGATAGCGCCCTTGCTGCTCCTCAGCGCCGACAGGCACCGGGCGGGCCAGCGCGATCAGGGCTTGCGCTCGGCATCCTTCCTGGCGGCCTCGGCCGGCGTCAGGCGGGCTCGCTCGCGGATGTGGCGTTCCAGCGGCGCGCCGACGAACAGGACGAGCATCGCAAGGATCACCCCGCCAGTGATGAGCGGTCATGGACGATCAAACGTCGCAGGCCCGCCTAACGCTCCAAGTCTTCGAGACCATCGCAGACGAAAGGCTGCCGATCATTCCGATATCCAGATTGGAATGACCATATCAAACGGTTGGTCGTATCGATCTAAGTACGCGATATATGCTGCATGACCCTGGAGCAGCTCAGAATCTTCGTCGGTGTCGCGGAGCGCGAACACGTCACCAAGGCAGCGGAGGTGCTGAACGTCACGCAGTCCGCTGCCTCCGGCGCGATTGCTGCCCTCGAAGCGCGCTACGGGGTTCCTCTGTTTCACCGCGTCGGGCGTGGCATCCAGCTGACCGAAGCAGGCCGCGGCTTTCTGGAGGAAGCGCGCGCGGTGCTGGGGCGGGCAGCGCATGCCGAGACGATGCTGGCGGACTATGCCGGGCTTGCCCGTGGTTCATTGCGGATCGTCGCCAGCCAGACGATCGCGAGCTACTGGTTGCCGGCAAAGCTAGCCGCCTTCCACGAACGCCACCCGCAGATCGCGGTCGAACTGGCGATCGACAACACCGAAGGTGCGGCAGCGCAGGTCCTGAGCGGCGCGGCGGAGCTCGGTTTCGTCGAGGGCGAGGTGGACGAACCGGCGCTCGCCCACTGGCATGTCGGGCGTGATCCGATGGTGCTGGTCGGCCGCGAGGACACCGGGCGCGTCGACGAGGACTGGCTGCGCACTGAACGCTGGATCGTCCGTGAGCTGGGATCGGGTACGCGCTCGACCTTCGAGGACGTGCTGCGAACGCGCGGGTTTGATCCGGCCCAGCTGACGATAGCGATGACGCTGCCGTCCAACGAGGCGGTGCGCACCGCCGTCGAGGCGGGTGCCGGCGTTGCCGTCTTGTCGCGATTGGTCGTCGCGCGCGCGCTCAAGGCCGGTGACCTTGTCGAGCTGCCGCTCGGGCTGCCCGACCGCGCCTTTCACGCGCTGCGCCACAAGGAACGCTATCGCACCCGCGCGGCCGACGCGCTGACGGACCTCATCAAGGAGCAGGTCGCATGACTGCCGACACGCACTCCGTTCTCAGCGGCCTCAAGCCGCTCAGCCGGCTCGATCATCCCCGCGAGATGATTCGTCAGTTCACGCCCAACTGGTTCGCCGCGACGATGGGCACCGGTATCCTCGCGCTCGCGCTGCCGCAGGTGCCCGGCATCGGGCCTTCGCTTAAACCCGTCGGCGAGGTGTTGTGGTTCTTCAATATCGCACTCTTCGCGCTGTTCGCCGGCCTTTATGGCGCGCGCTGGGTGATGTTCGGGCACGAGGCGCGGCGCATCTTCGGGCATAACACCGTGTCGATGTTCATCGGCACCATCCCGATGGGCCTCGCGACGATCATCAACGGCTGCCTCGCCTTCGGCATCGCACGGTTCGGGAATGGCATCGTACCGGTCGCACACGTCCTGTGGTGGATCGACGCCGCCATGTCGCTCGCCTGTGGCGTGCTGATCCCGTACATGATGTTCACCCGTCACGAGCACAGCCTGGACGGCATGACCGCGGTATGGTTGCTGCCGGTCGTCGCTGCCGAAGTGGCGGGCGCCAGCGGCGGGCTGCTCGCGCCGCATCTGGCCGATCCTCACGCGCAGCTCGTCACGCTTGCGACCTCCTATGTGCTGTGGGCCTATTCGGTGCCGGTCGCGTTCGGCATCCTCGCCATCCTCATCCTGCGCATGGCGCTCCACAAACTGCCGCAGGAGAGCATGGCGGCGTCCTCCTGGCTGGCGCTGGGACCGATCGGCACGGGTGCTCTGGGCATGCTGGTGCTCGGGGCGGACGCGCCGGCTATCCTCGCGGCGCACGGGCTGGCCGGTATCGGTGCCGTCGCGCAAGGGATCGGCGTTGTGGCCGGACTCTGCCTGTGGGGCTTCGGCCTGTGGTGGCTGGCGCTCGCGACGCTCATCACCATCCGCTACTGGCGCGCCGGCGTCCCGTTCAACCTGGGCTGGTGGGGCTATACCTTTCCGCTCGGCGTCTACACCGTCGCCACCTTACGCCTAGGCACGACGCTGAACCTCGGTTTCTTCGGTTTCGTCGGCACGGTGCTGACAGTCGCGCTTGCGGCGATGTGGCTGCTCGTCGGCGCCAAGACGCTGGCCGGCGCATGGCGCGGCAACCTGTTCGTCTCACCCTGCATCGCCACCCCGAACTGATCCGCCATGATGATCGGATCAGTCGGTCCGATCACTTGCGAAACGCCCCTTCGATCCGCCAGCGTGGCTGGCCACAGGAGAGCCTTGTCATGGACAATTTCGACGCCGAACTGGCGAGTGAGACCAGCCGTCGCCGCTTTCTCAGGCATGCCGCGCTCGGTACCGCCGGCCTTGCCGCCGCGCCGGCACTGGCGCAGCAGCTCGTCGACCTGAAGCTGCCTGGCGGCAATGCCGAACGGCCGATGACCAGCGCCTTTCCCGGCAAGGGCAGCATGATCCTCCAGCGTGTCCATCCGCCCTTGCTGGAAACGCCGATGGACGTGTTCGACAAGTCGGTGTTCACGCCCAACGACCAGTTCTTCGTCCGCTGGCACTGGGCCGACATCCCGACCTCGATCGATGTCGAGACTTTCCGCCTCAACGTCTTCGGCCACGTCAACCGACCGCTGTCGATCAGCCTCGCCCAGCTGCTGCGCCTGCCGCGGGTCGAGATGGCGGCGGTCAACCAATGCTCGGGAAACAGCCGTGGGCTGTTCCAGCCACGTGTTGCCGGCGCGCAATGGGGCAACGGCGCGATGGGCAATGCCAAATGGCTCGGTGTGCGCCTGCGCGACGTGCTCGACCTCGCCGGGGTCAAGACAGGCGCGGTGCAGGTGCGCTTCGGTGCGCTCGATCAACCGGTCGTGGCGGGCGCCCCTGACTTTGAGAAGGCGCTCGACATCGACCATGCCCGCGACGGCGAAGTGATGATCGCCTTCGGCATGAACGGCGAGCAGCTGCCGCTCCTCAATGGCTTTCCCTGCCGGCTGATCGTGCCGGGCTGGTACTCGACCTATTGGGTCAAGATGCTGAACTCGATCGAGGTACTGCCCGGCCCCGACGACCAGTATTGGATGGCCAAGGCCTACAAGATCCCCGCGACGCCGGGCGCGAATGTCGCGCCCGGCGCCAGAGACTTCCCGACTGTCCCCATCAACCGCATGATCCCGCGCAGCTGGATGACCAGCCTGCCCGATGGCCAGACGATAGCCTATGAGGCATCGATCCCGGTCGGCGGCATCGCGATGGGCGGCGACTGCGGCGTCGCCAAGGTCGATGTATCGTCGGACGGAGGCCGCACCTGGTACAGGACGACGCTCGGAGCGGACGAGGGCAGGTACAGCTTCCGTCGGTGGGATGGTCGCGTGCCGCTGCGACGCGGTGCCAACCCGATCATGGTGCGCTGCTGGAACACCAACGGTGTCGCCCAGCCGATGAAGCCGATCTGGAACCCGGGCGGGTTCATGCGCGGCAATATCGAGACCACCACCATCATCGCGGCCTGAGGAGCGAGTAGCATGAAGACCCCGTCTCCCGGCATCATGGCCGCTGGCCTGATCGGCCTGACCGGCATTATCCTCGTCTCGATCGGGGCGCCGAGCAGCCGCAAGGCGCCTGCCCCGATCTCCGAGACATCCGAGCCGGCACCGCCCACCAGCGTCTCAGCCCGCGGCTTTTCGCTCGCCTCGACCAGCGTCGACCTGCCGGTCGATGACGCTACCTACCCCGATGGTCCGCACGCCGACGTCATCAACGCCAACTGCACTTCGTGCCACTCGGCCAGCATGGCGCTAACTCAGCCTGCGCTATCGGCGGACCAGTGGAAGGCGACCGTCACCAAGATGCGTGAGGTGTACAAGGCGCCGGTGGCCGAGAAGGACGTTGACGCGATCGTTGCTTATCTCACCGCTATGCCGAGCCAGAAAGCGGCACCCGCAACCGGCAAGGCACAGGATCCCGACCCCAAGGTGGCTCCTGATGTCTCAGGTGGAACCGGATAAGCAAACCTCTCGCATAATCTAAAAAGGCGATTTCGACAGACGATCGGCAGCCTTCAGTAGGACTTTTTCAACAGCCACGGCCGCTTGCTCTCGGCAAGCGTGCCGTCGAGGTCGAAGGCGATCAGCCACTTCATGCCGCCTTCCCTGCCGGATCGCGGTAGGCGAGCAGCCTGAGCGCATTGATGACGACGAGCAGCGTCGATCCCTCATGAACCGCCACCGCTGGCCCAATGCCGAGGCCGAGGATGGTAGCAGGCACCAGGAAGGCGACGACACCCAGGCTGACGAAGACGTTCTGCCGGATGATTCCACGGGTATGGCGGCTAAGACCGACTGCGAATGGCAGGTGCGCCAGATCGTCGGCCATCAGCGCCACGTCGGCTGTCTCCAGCGCAACGTCCGACCCCGCCGCGCCCATCGCGATGCCGACCGTGGCGCTTGCCATCGCCGGCGCATCGTTCACGCCGTCGCCCACCATCGCGACCTTGTCTTCGCCGGCGAGCTTCTTGATCGCGGCAACCTTGTCTTCGGGCATGAGGTCGCCCCACGCTTCGTCGATCCCGACTTCGTCGGCGATCGCTTCGGCGACTTTCTGGTGATCGCCGGAGATCATTATCATCCGCGACACGCCCATCTCGTGCAGCCGACGCAACGCGGTCTTGGCAGCTTCGCGAGGCGTGTCCATCAGGCCGATCGCGCCCAGGTCGCGGTCCCCCTTGCGGACCACCATTGTCGTGCGGCCGTTCTCGCGCAGCTTCGCGATTGCGTCCTGCGCGCCCTGCCCCAGCGCCGGAATGCCCTCACTTCCGAACATCTCGGCCTTGCCGATCCACACCGTCTCGCCATCCACGCTCGCGGTGACGCCCCGACCGGTCAGGCTCTTGAGGTCGCCGGCAGTCGGCACGGCACGATCGTTCAGACGTTCGCGGCCGTCCTTGACGATCGCTTGGGCCAGGGGATGGTCGCTCAACGCTTCGACGGCGACAGCCAGCGCCAGCAACTCGCCTTCATCGGCGCCATCGACGGGCACGACATCAGTGATGCGCGGACGACCTTCGGTCAGCGTGCCCGTCTTGTCGAAAGCGATCGCTTTGAGCGACCCGAGGTTTTCGAGCGGTGCACCGCCCTTCACGAGCACGCCGCCCCGCGCTGCACGGGCAACGCCCGACAGGACCGCGCTCGGCGTTGCGATCGCGAGCGCGCACGGGCTTGCCGCCACCAGCACCGCCATCGCGCGATAGAAGCTGTCGCGGAACGGCTCGTCGACGACCACCCATGCGAACAGCAGGAGCACTGACAGGACCAGGACGGCGGGCACGAAGATCCGTTCGAACCGGTCGGTGAAGCGCTGCGTCGGCGACTTCTGCGTCTCCGCTTCGCTCACCATCTTCACGACCTTGGCAAGCGCGCTTTCATTGGAACGGCGTGTCACCTCGATCTCGATCGCGCCGCCGCCGTTGATCGTACCAGCAAAAACCCGGCTTTCCGCGTCGACTGCATCGGGCTTGGCGCGTGCCGCTGCGGCATCTGCAACCGGCACCTTGTCGACCGGGATGCTTTCACCCGTGACCGGGGCCTGGTTGATCGCGCTGGTGCCCTTGATGACGAAGCCGTCGGCAGGCAGGCGCTCGTTCGGGCGGACGATGGCAATGTCCCCGACGACCATCTGCTCGACCGGGATTTCGCTGGTCTGCCCGCCGCGTCGCACGGTCGCGGTTTCGGGCGCGAGCTTCGCCAGCGCCTCGATCGCCTTCTTGGCGCGGCCCATTGCATAATGCTCAAGCGCATGGCCGAGGCTGAACAGGAACAGCAGCAGCGCACCTTCGGCCCATGCGCCCAGCGCAGCGGCGCCGGCCGCAGCGACCAACATCAGCGTGTCGATCTCGAACTTCTTCATCCGGAGGTTGTCGATCGCCTCGCGCAGCGTGAAGAATCCGCCGAAGAAATAGGCTGCGATATAGCAGGCGGTCGGCAGCCATTCGGGCGCGCCAGCGACCAGCCTCTCGATCGCGTAGCCGATCCCCAGCAGCGCGCCACAGGCGAGCGCGAAGATCAGCTCGGTATTGGGGCCGAGAAATTCGGCGTGGCTATGGTCGTGGCCATCGCCGGGGCCGTGCTTCTCTTCGCCCGCGCCGTGGCCCCCGGGGCCGTGGTCGTGGCCGGCATGTTCATCGGCAGCGACCCGCTTGCCCACCCTCACCTTCAGCTTGCGAAGCGCAGCGCGCACCTCCTCTTCGGTGGTTTCGCGGCGATCATATTCGACCCGGACAGACCCGCTGGTGCTGGCGCTTGCCTGGACCACGCCGGGCAAGGCGCACAGCGCATCGCTGACCGTGCGCGCCCGACGTTCGTGGTTGATCCCCGTCACCTGCCAGATCGCATGGCCGTAGCGCTCGGTGATTTCGGCACCTGCGGCGCGCACCATTTCGCGCAACCGTGGCAGCGGCAGCTTGGCGGCATCGAAATGGATGCACAGCGCCGCTGGCGTGTTGCCGTCGAGACAGATCACATGCGCCCGCTCGACACCTTCGCGCTTTGACAGGGTTGATACGAGACGGTCCAGGCAGGCATCGGCCGCGTCAGGAAGGTCCGGCAACAACACTGGAATGTCGAGTTCGAGCTTGTCGTTCATGACGACCTCCTTTCGCTTTTCTTGGTTTCGGCGCGCGCGTCGCGCAGGATTTCGACACCGCCCTTGATGGCGATGATGGCGGTGGCGAAGCCGACCAGCAGGTCCGGCCAATTGGTACCCAACCACAGCACCAGCACGCCGGCGATCAGGATGCCGCCGTTGGAAATGAAGTCGTTGAAGCTGAAGGTGGTTGCGGCCCGGAGATTGACGTCCGGATCCTTGAGGCGCTGGAGCAGCCGCAGGCAGAGGTAATTCACGACGCCGGCGATCGCGGACATGACCATCATGGTAGGTCCGATGGGCTCGCTGCCCTGCACGTAGCGCCGTCCGACATCGATCAAGATGCCGCCCGCGAAGATCAGCAGCATGACGCCCGAAGCGACCGCGGCGCGTGTCTTCCATGTCTGGCCCCGGGTGAGCGCCACAAGGCTCAGCGCATACACAGCCGTATCGGACAGGTTGTCGACGCCGTTGGCGATCAGCGCGCTCGAGTCCGCGAAGAAGCCGGAAACGAAGAAGCCCGCAGCGATCGCCGCGTTCAGCAGCAGGACGATCCACAGTGTGCGGCGCTCCTGCCCGCCATTGTTGTCGTTGCCCGGGATCATCCCATCATCTCCTCAAGTGTCAGCAGGGCCAGGAAGCCGACGAAAAACATCGAGCTGATGAGCGGGGTGTCGGGTTTCTCGTGCGCCTCGACCAGCAACTCCTCCGTGACGAGGTAGAGCAGCGCCATCAGCCCGAAGCTGAGGAAGCCGGCGATCATCACCGGCGACAGCGCGGCGACCGGCACGGCAGCGAGCGCGCCGATCGGCAGCAGCAGGGCCAATGCCGAGACGATCACGATGATGCGCAAGCGCGAGCGATAGGTTTCCGCCAGCTCGTCGGTCAGCGTCAGTCCCAGAAATAACACTTCCAGAGTGAGCGCGATCGTCAGCAGGAGACCTGCCTTCTCGCCCGCCACGAAAGCGAGGCCGAGCACCAGGCCGTCGACCAGAATGTCGATGCCGATCGCGGCGAGTAGCGCCATCGGCCCCTTGAAGCGGGCCTCAAGAGCCTTGAGCCCCAGCATGGTCGCGACGCCCGCCGCCCCGCCGATCAACGTCGCGCTGGGCGATGCCTCATGCTTGACCTGCGGCAGGATTTCGGTCGCTGCCGCCGCGAACACGACGCCGGCAGCGAGATGCTGTAGGCCCGCCACGAGGCCAGGTTTCAACTTGGTGCGGCTCGCGACAATCGCGCCGAGCACGACCGCCAGCACAGGCGCAAGCGTATAGAGCAGTGCCTGCATTTCCTAGGACTCCTCCGGGGTTCGGTGGCAGACGCGGATCTTCCCGCGTCGCGTGAACGCGATCGATCCGCCCGCCACGACAGCCCGCGAATGGTCGCCGCGAAACTCGTCACCGGTTCGCTGCGCGCGCAGGATCTCGGTCCTGCCCTTCGGCAGCCAGGTGACGGCCATTTTCAAGCCGTCATCGATGAAGTCGACATCGGCGCGTGTGCCGTCGTCGCAGTACATGATGCGCTGCGCGATTAGTTTCGACGTCAGATGCTTTTCATGCGCCGGCTCGGTAGGCTGGGTCGGCGCTGGATTACACGCCCCTATAACCGCCCCGGAGACGAGAACGACGCCGAGGCGCGCGATCGCCAGACCGGCCCGATTCAGGCCGCACAAGGTTGTCACATTTGAAATCGACGTGTCAGACATCGGTCTCTTCCGACGAAGCGCCCTGTGGCGTTCGAAGGCAGGGCAGTTCATCGCGTGCCTTCCTGCTCGCAGATCCGGGTACGGCCATCGCCTTCCACGATGGTGAGCTGCGACCCCTTGAAGGTCGCGGTGGCTGTTTCGCCGACATATTGCAGGCCCTGCGCTGGCGCGGTCAGCATCATCGGCGGTCCCCCGTTGGAGCGCCGCAAATCGATCTGCAGGCCGTTGTCCTTGTAATCGACGAACAGCGGTTCCCCGTCGGAACAGCGATATCTATGCCGCCCCATTTCCCCGGTCGCCACGGCGCTGTCGGACGAATGGATCTGCTGCTCCGTTGGCGGGGCTGGCGGCTTTCTTTCCGAGCACGCCGCGAGCCCGACAACGAGGATGACGGCGGGCAGCACCCGCTTACAGTGCATCATCATCGCGCCTTCCTCCTGCAGCGGAAGGGGACGCGCTGACGATTGATAGCCCGGGCAGGCTGACCTACCCGCCAGCGGAGATAGGTTGCGAGGCGATCGTCAGATTCGACCATCAGGGATCGCAGGCGGCGCAACATCATCGCCGCGAACGGCAGGGAGAGCGCCCCGCGCAGCGTGCAGCTATGCGTTAGCCTGGTGCCGCCATCGTCCCCCGCCAGCTCGTACCGCTCTTCGAGCGTGAACAGATAGGGGATGCCGCAGGACCAAGCGAAGGCGTGCGGTTTATCGAATCGATCAATCCGTGCTGGCGTCCGAATTGGCCGGGTGATGCCCTGGATCGCAAAGGTGCATTCTGTGTCGCCGAGCCGGGACGGATCATCGAGAAATACGAGCGGACTCCACGCCCGGCGATGATCCGGATCGGTGAGTGCCGACCAGATGCGCAGTGGCCCGCCGTGAAGCATCGAGCTGGTTATGGTGCGAGGCATATCCCCATCTCCCAGAGATGGGCGGGGCGATCGCGGATCGCCCCGCCCATCCATCAGGCCAAGTTGTTCACGAAGGTCTGACCGTGGTCGTCCCCTTCATGCTCCTCATTGTAGTGCTCGGGTTTCTCGATCACTTTCTGCCCGAACCGGGCATAGAGTGTCGGCAGCACGAACAGCGTAAGAAGCGTCGCCGAGATCAGACCGCCGATGACGACCGTCGCCAAAGGCTTTTGAACCTCTGCGCCGGCGCCTTCGCCCAGCGCCATCGGCACGAAGCCGAGGCTGGCGACTAGCGCGGTCATGATGACGGGTCGCAGACGCTGCATCGCGCCAACATGCGCGGCTTCCTCGCGGCTCATCCCTGATCGGATCAGATCTTGGATCGAGCTGACCATGACGAGGCCGTTGAGGACCGCGATGCCCGAGAGGGCGATGAAGCCCACTGCCGCCGAGATCGAGAAGTCCATGCCCCGCAGGAACAGCAACAGGACGCCGCCCACCAGCGCGAAAGGCACGCCGGTGAACACGATCGCGGCGTCGCGGACCGATCCCAACGCCCCGTAGAGGAGCAGCAGGATCAAAATGAAGCAAGCCGGAATGACCAGCTTCAGCCGTTCGCTTGCCGATTGGAGGTTCTCGAACTGGCCGCCCCATTCGAGATAGGTGCCGGCAGGCAGCCGGAGTTGGCTGCCGATCGCCGCCTGCGCATCCGCCACGACGGATCCGACGTCGCGGCCACGCACGTTGGCTTGCACCACCACGCGCCGCTTGCCGTTCTCGCGGCTGATCTGGTTCGGACCATCGACCACCTTGATCTCGGCGACGCTGGACAGCGGTACATAGCCGCCGCCTGCCACCGGCACCTGCACCTGTTGGAGCAGGCCGATGTCGGCACGCTGCGCCTCCGACAGGCGGATCACCACGGGGAAGCGACGGTCGCCCTCGAAGATCTGGCCCGATGTTCGCCCGCCGATCGTCGCAGTCACGGTGTCCTGCACATCCTGAGCCGTAACGCCCAACCGCGCCATCGCGTCGCGGTTGACGCGAATGTCGAGCATGGGAAGACCGGTCGTCTGCTCCACCTTCACGTCCGCTGCGCCTTGCGTTCTGCGCAGCACCGCCGCGATTTGCTCGGCCGTCCGGTTCATCTGGTTGAAGTCGTCCCCGAACACCTTCACCGCGATGTCGCCGCGCACGCCGGCGATCAGCTCGTTGAAGCGCATCTGGATGGGCTGGGTGATCTCGTAGGCATTTCCCGGAATCTTCGCGAGATTACCCTCGATCCGGCTGACCAGCTCCTCCTTGGGAAGCTCAGGATCCGGCCAATCCTTGCGCGGCTTCAGGATGACGAACATGTCGGTCGCGTTCGGCGGCATCGGGTCGGCCGCCAGCTCGGCGGTGCCCGTCTTGGAATAGACGAATTGCACCTCCGGCTGCTTCGACATCATCCGCTCGATCGGCACCTGCATCGCCTGGCTCTGCTGGACCGACGTTGCCGGAATGCGGAGCGACTGGATCAGCAAATCGCCTTCGTCGAGCTGCGGCAGGAACACCGAGCCGAGCGTAGTGAAAGCAAGCGCCGCCACCACAAGGCTTCCCACACCCGCACCGATCGTCAGCGTCGGGCGCTTCATGGCCCGGTCGAGACCGGGTTCGTAGCGCTTCTTCAGCCACGTGATGATGCGGCCGTCCTTCTCCTCGACCTTCTTCGACAGCCAGATCGCAATCATCGCCGGCACGAAGGTGAGAGAGAGGATGAAGGCGAAGGCGAGCGCGATGATGACGGTCAGCGCCATCGGTCCGAACGTTTTACCCTCCACGCCGGTCAGCGTGAGCAGCGGTACGTAGACGAGGATGATGATTGCCTGCCCGTACACAGAGGGACGGATCATCTCACGCGCAGCGGCTGCCACGGTCGCGAGCCGTTCCTTGACGCTGAGCAATCGGCCTTCATGATGCTGTTGCTCGGCAAGCCGGCGCAGCGCGTTTTCGACAATGATGACGGCGCCGTCGACGATCAGACCGAAGTCCAAAGCCCCAAGGCTCATCAGATTGGCCGAGACCCCAGCGCGCAGCATACCAAAGCCTGTCAGCATCATGGTGATCGGGATGACCAACGCCGCGATCAGGGCCGCACGGAAGTTGCCGAGCAGCAGGAAGAGCACGACGATGACCAGCACCGCGCCTTCGGACAGGTTTTTCGCGACCGTCTTGATCGTCGAATTGACCAGCTCGGTGCGGTTCAGCACCGGCTGAATTACGACGTCAGGAGGCAGCGAAGCGTTGATCGTCTTCAGTTTCTCAGCGACCGCGGTCGACACGATGCGGCTGTTCTCGCCGATCCGCATGATCGCCGTGCCGACGACGACTTCGGTACCGTTCTCCGATGCCGAACCCATGCGGATCGCCTGACCCGTCTTCACAGTCGCAACTTGTTCGACCGTGATCGGCACGCCGTTACGTGTCGCGATCACGGTCCTGGCCAACTCGCTGGCATTGCGAACGAGCGCATCCGAGCGAACAGCCAGACCTTCGCCATTGCGATTGACGAAGCCACCGCCGACGCTGGTGTTATTGCGCTCCAGCGCATTTCCCAGGTCCGTCAGCGTGATGCCGAGCGAGGCCAGCTTCTGCACGTCGGGCACGACGAGGAACTGCTTGGCGTAACCGCCAATCGAGTCGACACCGGCGAGGCCCGGTGTGGTCTTCAGAAGCGGCGTCACGATCCAGTCCTGCGCGGTGCGCAGGTAGGTCGCCTTGTCCTCTTCGGTCGTCAGTCGCTCGCCCTCTGGCGTGATGTAGCTGCCATCGGGCTGTTGGCCCGGTTCACCGGGCTTGTGCTTGTCGTCCTCGCGATGATCGAGACGAACGGTGTACATGTACACCTCGCCCAGGCCTGTCGCGATCGGACCCATTTCAGGGTTCACGCCGTCGGGCAGATTCTCTTGCACGCCCCGCAGACGCTCGCCCACCTGCTGGCGGGCGAAATAGATGTCCGTCGCGTCCGAAAAGACCGCCGTGATCTGCGCGA
This sequence comes from Sphingobium sp. UBA5915, assembly GCF_002431195.1. Classification (NCBI taxonomy): domain Bacteria; kingdom Pseudomonadati; phylum Pseudomonadota; class Alphaproteobacteria; order Sphingomonadales; family Sphingobiaceae; genus Sphingobium; species Sphingobium sp. UBA5915. Next base: position 26,006 of record NZ_DJDV01000100.1, read on the forward strand.
AGCCGTTGCGGCTCAACGAGCGCGTATATTCCAGGCCGGGGGTGCCGGCGAGCGCGGTTTCGATTGGAAACGACACCTGCTTCTCGACCAGCTCGGGCGAGAGGGCAGGCGCGCGGACGTTGATCTGGACCTGATTGTTGGTGATGTCCGGCACCGCGTCGATCGGTAGCCGGTAGAGGGAAAAGGCGCCGATGGCGGCGACGATGACGGTGAGGAGCAGGACTAGCCAGCGCTTCTCGACCGCCCAGGTTACGATACGGGCGATCATGGCTTAATCCTCGTGGCTCGCTTCGCCCTTGCCGATCTCGGCCTTGAGCGTGAAACTTCCGGTGGTGGCGATCTGTTCGTTGCCGGTCAGGCCCGACCGGACGATCACCGTGTCGCCCGACGCATCGCCGAGCTGGACCGGGGTCGCCTTGAAGCCGGTGGGCGTGCGCACGAACACGACCGACTTGCCCTCGAAACTCTGGACCGCCGTCGTCGGCACGCGGACCGCCCCGCTCCCGCCGCTGCCCGTGAGCTGCACGGCTGCCGTCACAGGCTCGCCGACCCGCCATTCGCCACCGCGATTGTCGAGGGTGGCGAGCGCAGGCACGAGCCGCGTCTGCGGATCAAGCGCCGGCGACACGAAGGTCACGCGGGCGGTCGCCTGACGGCCTGCCGCCTTCACCAGCACCGTATTGCCGGGACGCACCCGGCCCGCATCCTCGGGCTTGAGATTAAGCGCGATCGACACCTGGCTCAGGTTGGCGATGCGATAGAGTTCGGCATCCGCCGCGACCGTTTGTCCCAGCGTCACGGGGCGCGCAATGATCTGGCCCGAGATCGGCGCGGCAATGCCGAGCCGGTTGAGCCCGCCGCCGCCGACACCCGCCGCCGAAACCATGCTCTGCGCCTGCGTCAGGGCGATCCGCGCCTCCGTCGCCGCTGTGCGGGCGGCGATCAGATCCTGTTCAGGGGAGACTCTCTGCGCGAACAGCCGCTGTTCGCGCGCGAGGTTCGAATTAGCGAGCTGAAGCCGCGCCCGCGCCGCCTCGACCTCGCCCTTGATCTGCGCCGCCTCGCGGCTTTCGATGACCGCAATGGTCTGGCCGCGTCCGACCGATTGGCCGAGGTTACGGGTGAGCGCGACCACGCGTCCCGCAATTGCGGCCGAGACGACCTGCGTTCCCTGTGGGTCGCCCTCGATGATCGCGGGCAGCTCGATCGTCCCGGCCCCGCCGATGATCGGCCGTCCGACCTGGACGCCCGCTGTGGCGATCTGGTCGGCACCCAATGTGACGACGCCTTCACCGGCATGACCGCCTTCAGCACCGCCCTTTTCCGTGCCCGCTGCCGTCTCATTGGCAGCTGCGCCTTCGGCAGTTGCCTCGTTTCCGCCATCCTTGCCGCCGCAGGCAGCCAAGAGCAGGGCGAGCGACGCCGCGCCCGCGAGATAAAAGCTCTTCATCACTGATTCCCCCCATTGGGCGCACGAGCGGTCAGTCGCTCCACTTGCGCGCGGGCATTCTGGTAATTGGCAAGCGCGTCGATCGCGGCGACCCGCGTTTCGGCGAGCGTGCGTTCAGCATCGAGCAATTCGAGCTGGCCGAACTTGCCCTCGCGATAGCCGATCCGCGCGATGCGGGCGGCCTCCTGTGCAGCCGCCAGCGCCGGCCCCGACGCCGCACGAGCCGTCGTTGCGGCATTGGCCGCCTGCGCCTGCGCGTCCGTGATCGCCTGTTCGATGTCGAGCGCGGTCACGCGGCGCTGCGCATCCGCCTGGGTCCGCTGCGCGGTCGCCTGCGCAATCGCGGCGCGACCATTGTTGAACACCGGGATCGGGATCGACACGCTGAACACCGCCGCCATGTCGTTGGTCGCTTCCAGGCGGCGGATCGACGGCCCGACGTTCAGGTCAGGCACGCGATTGGCGCGCGCGAGCCGCACGCCGGCTTCGGCAATGGAGAAATCCGCGTTGGCTGCCGCCAGCGCGAGTGTGCCGGTCGTGTTGACCGGTGCCAACGGCCCATAGACGTTCACATCGGGAAGGCGATCGAGCAGCGTGTCATCGAGCAGGCCGTCGATCGGCCGTCCGATCCGACGCGCCAGATTGGCGCGGGCCGCCTCGGCCAAGCGAAGCTGCCGCTCCACATTGGCGTCGGCATTGATACGCGCGACATCCGCGCGCTGTTGCTCGAGTGGCGATGCCCGCCCTGCCTGCACGCGAACGCTCGCGGCCCGCAGCGCATCGCTGGCGATCCGGGCCTGATCGCGGGCTGTCATTACCCGGCGATCGGCCGCGACCGCTTCGACATAGAGCTGCGTTACCTGAAGCCGGACATCCGCCGCGATGATCGCGGCCTGGATCTCGGCCCGGGACAATTGCGCATTGGCGACCGCGACGCGGGCGCCGCGCTTGCCGCCTAGCTCGATCGGGATCGCAAAGCCGACCGTGGTTTCCGCGCTGCGGACCCCCCGATACGGCCCGGAGCCGATGACATTCTCGACTTGGCCTTGAACCACCGGATTGGGCCGCAAGCCGGCGACTGTGCGACCTGCACGGGCCGCGTCGATTCCAGCTGTCGCCGCTTCCGCAGCAGGGGCCGAACCGCCCGCTGCACTGACCGCTTGGTCAAGCGTGTAGACCGGCGCATCCTGCGCAACAGGCGCGGACGGTCCGACCTGCGCCTGCGCCATCGTGGCGCAAGACGCTGCGGCCAGCATGGCCGCGAGGATACGATTCATGAAAATAGGACTCCTGACGATGATCGACAGGGGCGCGCCAACGCACGCCCAAATCGGACGTCAGGCTTGGGGGGGCCTCAAATGGACCATGCCGGTGCGGCCGTCGAGCGACGCAGAGGCGGAGATTGTCGGCTTGGGCACTGTGAGGACGGGGGTATATTCCATCGTCGTGCGCGCAGGCACGCCGACGTCGTGTCCGTGACAATAATTGTGATGATGCGGGACATTCTTGTCCGAGTCCGATGGCACCTGATCGATGTCACCGGCGGTATGGACCGTGAACTCAACGCCCGCGATGCTTCCCCCCGCCAGATCGGCGGCATGGGCCATGCCGGAGAAGCTGGTCAGGACCAGCATCAGGCATGTCAGGAAAGGCAAAAAGGCTCGCACTAGCTTGCCTCTATCACGGAAGGGTTTTCATGTCATTGCACTAATTCGAACCAAGGGTCACTGAGCCGGAACCCGAGCGGGATCGGTCGCGCCCGTTCCAGGCGAACCCGACCGCAATGGCGACCGCCATCAGGAGTTGCGCCAGCACCGATTGCCAAGTGGGAAACACGCCGAGCATCGACAGCCGTGGCACGTCCGCGAGCGGTGCGATGTTGATAAGGCCGGCTTCCTGGAGCGCGGCGACGCCTTTACCCGCCAGCACGACGGTCAGGACCGCCATGAGCCAGGAGCTATAGCGGAAGAACTGCGCGATCGGCAGCTTGCGACTGTAGCGAAGCATGGCCCAAGCGATCAGGCTGAGCAGTCCAATCGCCGACCCGGCCCCCGCGAGAAGCATCCCGTTGTCACCTTGCGCCGAAAGCGCGGCATAGAACAGGATCGTCTCGAAGACCTCGCGATAAACTACGACGAACGCCAGCCCGAACAGGAACCAGCCCGACCCGCCCGAGAGCGCCCGCGACATCTTCTCGCGAATATAGCGCTGCCACTGATCGGCCTGCGCCTTGCCGTGCATCCAAATCCCGACCGAGAGCAGCACGACCGCGGCGAACAGCGAGCCAAACCCTTCCGTCAGCTCCCGGCTCGCACCGCTGATCCCGATCGCATAGGTGGCGACCGCCCAGGTGATCCCGCCCGCGATGATCGCGCTGACCCAGCCGCCATGCACGTACCGCAGCGCCTCGCCGCGCTCGGCTTTACGCAGGAACGCGATCATGGCGACAACGATGAGCAGGGCTTCGAGCCCTTCACGCAGCAGGATCGTGAACGCGCCCAGGAACGTGGACGCTTCGGTGGCGGCATCAGGCGCGAGCGCCGCTTCCGCATCGTCGAAAAGGCCGCCCAGTACTGCGACCTTCTCCGCGAGATCATCGGGCGACGCGCCCCGGTCGATCGAGGCGCGGAACTCCCCCATCGCGCCCTCGATTCGACCCATCAGCGTCGCGTCGCGCGCGGTGAGTGTTGGCTCGATCGGCTCGAACCCATCGAGATAGGCCGACAGCGCCAGCTCTTTCGCCATGCGCGCATCGCCGCGCCGCGCAGCCGCCACGCTTTCGGCGAGTTTGGCGCGGGCGACCGCGAGCGAGCCGGGAGCCTGTTGTATCACCTGTTCGGGATGACGACGCAGGAACGCGAGCACTGGGTCAGCCTTGGCGTCGCCGATCGCCGCGCCGAGCGCGGCCGGGGTGAGCGCGACCAGGGTTTTCAGGTCCGGAATGCGCCGGCGAAGGGTCGGGTCGGATTTCCAAAGCCGCTCGCCTTCGCGCGCCTGCGCATCCGTGAAGGCGAAGCTCCCAGCTCGGAATGCTAACGCCCAGCGCTGATCGTTGGGCAGATCGGCGAAGCTCTGCATCGCGGTCCCGTCGATGCCTTGCGTCACCACCTGATAGAGCGCGAACACGCTGCGCTGGCGCGCGCGCTCGGCATCGGTGAAAGCAATCGGGGGCGTAGCGAGCTTGGCGGCGTCAGGGCCACGGCCGTTGCCCGTCATCCCGTGGCAGGACGCGCAGGATTGTCGGAACAGTGCATCGCTGGAGACGAGGTTCGGAGCCTTATCGGGCGCGAGCGGCACCGGGTAGGCGCGCAACAGATCGGCCGCGAGCCCGTGCGCCAATGTTGCCACCTGTTCAGTCGGTCCCTTTTCCGCGATCACCGCCTGGAGGTTGGCAGCCCGCTGGATGAGGGCTTGACGCTCCGGCTTCGCCGGCAGGCCCTGAAGCCGTGTCGAGACCGACGCGGCGAACTCCGTCATCTCGGCATATTCCGACGTGCTCTTGATCCGACCGTTGGCGACCGCGCCGCCATAATCGACGGCCATATAGTCGAGCAGCCGCCATGCGGTTTGCACGTCGCCGGGTTCGGCGATTGCCGCAGCAGGGATCAGCAGCGCCGCGAGCGCGGAGAGCAGCCGCAACGAGAGCATTGCCCGGATCAACGCGAGCAGACGCACTACCGCTCTCCCAATTCGCGCCGAGCGCCAGTGACGATTTCATAAGCGGAGTGGAGGAACAGGAGGGCGATGAGGCCGGCGACGGCGAGGTCCGGCCAGGCGCTTCCTGTCCACGCCACCAGACCGGCCGCGGCGATCACCGCCACGTTGGCGAGCGCGTCGTTGCGGCTGAACAGCCAGATCGCGCGAACATTGGCGTCCCCTTCCCGGAAACGCGCAAGCACCAAGGCGGACACGACATTGATCGCGAGCGCGACAACGCCGATTGTGCCCATCAGTTCGGCATCGGGCGCGGTTGCGTTCAGGGCGCGCCAAATCGCGAAACCGATTACGCCCACGCCAAGCGCACCGAGAAACAACCCCTGCGTCAGCGCGACCTTTGCCCTCGCCCGTGCGGACCAGGCAAGCGCGAGAAGACCGATAAGGCTGATCGACCCGTCCCCGAGAAAATCGAGGGAATCCGCTTTCAGCGCTTGGCTATCGGCGATGAACCCGCCGAACAGCTCGGCGACTCCGAAGCCGAGGTTGAGCACCACGACGGTCAGCAGCGCACGGCGATAGGCCGGATCGGTTTGCGCGCGCGCGGGCTCCCCGTGGCACCCGCAGCTTTCGGTAGAAGCATTCATGCGGCCTTCCTTACCACCTCCAGTCGCTGTAGAAGCAAGCGAAATGTGCGACACGTTCGCATAAGCAAGGATGGCATGATGAAGCCGGTGATGATTGGGCAGCTCGCCAGCGAGACCTCGACGAAGGTGACGACGATCCGCTTTTATGAGTCGATCGGGTTGCTCCGATCCGCCCCTCGCACGGCGTCGGGTCGCAGAACCTACGATGCCAGTGACATTGAGCGTTTGCACTTCATCCGCAACGGTCGCCGGCTTGGCTTCTCCGTCGACGAGATCCGTTCGTTGATGGGGCTGGCGCAGAACCCGGACCAGGATTGTGGTGCCGCCTCAGCTATCGCTGCTCAGCACCTCAAGGATGTGGAGGAGAGACTGGCGCAACTCGCGGTGTTGCGGGATGAGTTGGCAATGCTCAGCCAGAGCTGCACCAAGGCGCGCATGGCCGATTGTCGGATCATGAAGGCGATCGGCAAAGGCCACCCTCAAGCCGATCAATAATAATCGGCCAGCCTGAGCTCGCGCACATCACCCGAGGCCATCGTCAGCTTTACGAGGGTGCCAGCAGGCCGGGAGCGCACTTGCCAGAGCTCCCCACGCGTATAGTTCGCATCGATCGAATGGCCGTTCACCGCCACGATCCGGTCGCCGACCGCCCAGCCAGCCTTTTCCGCGGGACTGTTCGCCGCCACATGAACAACGGTGAGCGCCGTTGGTGAGGCTGCGAGGCCAAGGCCGCTACGGTCCTTCAGCATCGGCAGGCGACGACGAGGACCGAGTGGCCGGAGCCACACGAATCCGGCGGTCACGTCGAACACCACGTCGAATTGAGCGATCAGCGGTAGGCCGACATTGCCAACCGTGCTGGTGGAGAGCCAAGCTCTCATCCCGAGTGTGGGGACGTTCGAGACGCCAAGCCCTTCGATGTTGATGTTCTGGATCGTGAAAGCATCGTTGATACGCACACCATCGACGCCGCCGATCGCCGCGGTCGAGACGAGCTTCCCGTTCAACAGCCCTTGATCGCGGGCATAGGCCGACGAGAGCATCAGCGCGGCCGAGCTGCCAAGATCGATCATCAAGGGCACGGGAGGCAAACCCGAGACGGAAGCTCGAATGAACAGCTCCTGCTTGGCACCGCGCCCGAGCGCGACAGCGCGCCAGTCGGGACCGGCGAGAAACGTGCCTGACTTGACGACCGCCATACGCCTTTTCGCGAAATCGAGCGCGATGCAGCTACCCGTGAACATATCGGCACCGAGGAGGATATCGATCGGTCGTCCGAAGGCCGCCGACACTGAACTCAGATCACCAACGACGGCAAAGGGTAAGCGACGGGTTTCGCGGGCGAGCTGTACGTCGATGTCGCGGACCAGCAGCACCGGGGCCTTGGCGCTCAGCCCGCTAATCATGCGCCGCTCACCATCGTTCAAGCCGAGCTTCGCCGCGAGCGCCGTGCTCATGATCGACGCGCCGCTGCCACTGTCGAGCACCGCCCGCACCGGCACTCCGCGCACTTGTGCCGAAACAAGGAGGGTATCACCCGTGCCGACTTCCAGCGGCTCCCATTCGAGGTGAGCCGCACCGAAGTTCCACGAGCCCGCAGACCGGGAAGTCTGTCGCGCGAGCGTTGGAGAACCGAGCACCAAGCCGGTTCCACAGGCCACCAGCCGCGCCACTAATGAGCGTCGAGACATACCGATTGCTTCAACACGGGCCGTCAAAAAGCCACCTCCAGCCCCCCGTCCGCAGGAGAGCAAATTGCGGTTACATGCTCCAGCCACTGGAGGAGCAAGTGCTTTTGGTGCGCCCGAAAATCCTCAGAAGCGCTTGGAGAACTTTAGATGAAGGATGGTGCAGACCGCTTAGATGCCTTCCCGATAACGAACGGTTCCGGGGGACGCTGGGCCGATCGGGACCGCGAACGGTGTAAACGCTCGCGCTAAGTGGCGGCATTCTGATCGCGCTATTTGTCGGCGAGCGTCGCTACGCGGCTACCGGCTTGGTCTCGGCCGATCGCACATAGGCGTAGAGTTTTGGCTTGGAGATGCCGAGCATCGAGCAAATCTTGGCGATCGGCATCGTGTTCTCGTGGTAGAGCCTGACGGGCAGGTCGCGCTTGTCCTTGCCGAGTGCGGCCGGCCGGCCACCCTTCTTGCCGCGAGCGCGGGCTGCGGTGAGACCGGCCTGGGTCCGCTCGCGGATCAGGTTGCGCTCGAACTCCGCCAATGCCCCGAACAGGTGGAAGGTAAGCTTGCCCGACGTGGTGGTCGTGTCGATCGCCTCGTGCAGGCTCAGCAGCCCGACCTTTTCCTCGTCGAGGTAGGTCATCCATCCGATCAGATCACGGAGCGAGCGGCCGAGCCTGTCGAGGCGCCAGACCACCAGTGTGTCGCCGGCGCGAAGCAGCTCCTTCACCTTTTCCAATCCAGGGCGAGCGGCAGTCGCCCCGGAGGCCTTGTCGGTGATGACCTTCTCGCAGCCGGCAGCCTTCAGCGCATCACGCTGGAGGTCCAGGTTCTGCTCGGCGGTCGATACGCGGGCGTAACCGATTTTCATGCGTAGGGCCGGTGGCGCCCCGATCGGGCGCGGTTTGGGAAGAAAGTCGTCATCGGCAGGTCTATGTTGCCCTAGTTTTCTTTACCGGGTAGATTTACGTCGAACAGGCCGGTTTGGCAACGCGAGCGGACTCGCATGGCGATGGGCAGGCAAATCTCCGTTTTCCTTACCTGCGACACGGACCGTCGGCGGTGACGCATCCGGCGCTTGTCCCGCCGCTGGCGATCGAGCGCTACCGCGTCCTTGAACCGCACCTCGCCGATGGCATCCCGCTCGCGGACCTCGCCCGCACCGGCACGCTGAGCGAGCGGACGTTGCAGCGCTGGCTCGGGCGCTACCGTGCCGAAGGACTTGCCGGTCTCGCGCGTCTGCCGCGCAACGATCGGGGCAGGCTGCACCTGCCGGAACATCTGGTCGAACTGACCCGCACTCTCGCCACCAAGCGCCCGCGACCCCCGGTCGCCGCCATTCACCGAAAGGTGCAGGAACTCGCCATCGCGCATGGACACCGAACCCCCAGCTATGCGGCCGTCGCGCGTGTCGTCAGGGCGATACCGGCAAGCCAGATCGCCGCAGCCTCCGATCCGGCCGTCTACCGCGACCAGCACGAGCTAGTGCATCGGCGCGAAGCCGCGACCTCGAACGAGATGTGGCAGGCCGATCATACCGTTCTCGACATTCTCGTGCTCGATGATGCCGGAACCCCGGTGCGTCCTTGGCTGACCGTCATCGTTGACGATCACAGCCGAGCCATCGCCGGTTACTTCCTCAGCCTCGATGCCCCCAGTGCCCTCAACACGGCGCTCGCCTTGCGGCAGGCGATCTGGCGCAAGCCCAATCCCGAATGGATCGTCAGCGGCATTCCCGAACAGCTTTACGTCGACAACGGCTCGGATTTCATCTCCGAGCATATCGAGCAGGCGTGCATCGCCCTCAAAATCCGCCTCATCCATTCGCTGCCGGGGCGTCCTCGCGGGCGCGGCAAGATCGAGCGGCTGTTCCGCACCATCAACGACATGTTCCTGCCCGACCTGCCCGGCCACCTGATCGCGGGCAAGCCGCTGTCGGCGCCAGTGCTCACGCTCGACGAGCTGCGCGCCCGCTTCGAGGCGTTCGTGTGCGGCGTCTATCATCGTCGCCCGCATGGCAGCACCGGCGAACCGCCGATCACGCGCTGGCAGAAGGGCGGGTTCCTGCCCGCAATGCCCGACAGCCTTGAACAGCTCGACATGCTGCTCGTGCACGTGCCCAAGCCCCGTAAAGTGCTGCGCGACGGCATCCGTCTGATGGGCAGGCGCTATGTCGAACCCACGCTCGCGGCCTTCGTCGGCGAGCAGGTCGAGGCGGTCTATGACCCCCGCGACCTGACCGAGATCCACGTCTACGACCAGGGCCGGTTCGTCTGCCGTGCGCTCAGCTCCGAGCACGCTGGGCACCCGTCGTTGCGCGCGATCCAGCGCGCCCGGCGCGGCGCGAAGGAGCGCGACAAGCAGGTGCCTGCCCCCACGGAGACCTTCGATGGCGACCAAGAGGATACGGCTTCCCGGCCCACCACCTACCGAGGGCTCCGGCTCTACGCCGCTGACGATTGAGTTCCTGGTCGAGCAGCCGTTCCTGGCGACCCGCGACCATGCCCGGTTCGTCGAGTTTGCCGAAGCCTGCGCGCACTACCGCTATATCGGCGTGTGTCATGGCCGGCCGGGCGTCGGAAAGACGCGATCGGCGCGCGAGTTTTCCAGCTTCCCCGACCTGGGGGAATATGCCGCGCTCCGTCCCATTGCCGCGCTCCTTGGCGAAAAGGTCGCTCGCTGCCGCGCCGTCTTCTACACCGTGTCGGTCAGCAACACGCCCAAGACGATCGACGCGGTGTTGGGCCTCAACCTCATTAAGCTGGGCTATGCCCGGCTGACGGTCGCGGGCGGCTCGCAGGACGAAATCACCCATGACGCCGCCCGCATCGCCTGCCCCCTCGTCATCGTCGACGAGGCCGACCGCCTGACCATAAAGTCGCTCGAACATCTCCGCGACATGGCCGATCGCCACGGCTTCGGGCTGATCCTGATGGGTATGCCGGGCTTGGAGAAGCGCCTCGCCCGCTATGCCCAGCTCTACTCGCGGATCGGCTTCGTCCACGAGTTCAAACCGCTTACCGAGACCGAAATGCGGCTGCTGCTCGCGACCCACGCCGGCGATTTCGGGATCAGCTTCGACCCGGCCCAACTCGACGCGATCGAAGCGCAGGCAGCCGTGATCCGCATCACGCGCGGCAACTTCCGGCTCATGGAGCGCCTGTTCGCGCAGATGCGGCGGATCATGACCCTCAACCGCGTCGAGGAGGTCACCGCTGACATCGTTCAGGCCGCGCGCGATTGCCTCGTCATCGGACCCGGCAACTGACAAATAGCGCGATCAGAACGCCGCCATTTAGCGCGAGCGTTTACACAGGATAAGATCCATACCGTTTCCGGAACCACTTTCTTGTTTCCTCTTCGAAATTGGACTGTGCTGATGAGTTTGAGCGATGGTGGCTTCGCTCATACACTACGCGCTACCAGGCCCCTGCCCGTTTCTTAGGCTTAACGTTGTAGCTCAAGACCCCGGGGGCTCAGCCTCCCTTCTCCGGTTCTTGCCGCTGCGCAAATCCCTCGATCTACCTGCCGCCGTCGTGTGGTCGCACGGCATCATCCAAAGACCTATTTAGGCCGTCATGACTAGCCAATCTTCGCCATAAGGCGCCCCGCCGCCCCCTGCTCTGCCGCGAGATTGCGATTATAAGCGAGCGGCATCCGCGGCGACTTCCACCGCAGCGCGTCCATGATGCCGGCCAAATCCTCCCCGCTGGCGAACAGGTCCTGATTGAGCCCGATCCGCGTCGAGTGCGCACTGATCCCCTTCAGCAACCGCGCCAGATCGTCCGCCGTCAAATCGGGCAGCGCGCCACGGTCGAACGCGCGGCCGATGATCGACCGAAAGATTGGTCCGATCGAGCCCGGGTGCAGCGCCACGGTGCCGATGTCATATTCGACGCGCGCCTTCACCGCCGGCTTGGACAGCGTCTTGCGCAGATCCCACGTCTCCCGGCCCGAGATGCTGTCGATCGGCCGACCGCGCACGGCTGCCCGCGCCTTGTAGCGCCGCACCTGCACCCGCCGGAACAGCGGCCCTGTCGTGATCCCCGCCGCTTCGGTCCACGCCGCGATCGCCGCGACGGTGCGCGGGCTGAGGTAGGCGGTCGCCCCCTCCCCGTCTTGATCGCCCTTATGACGCAGAATCTGCAGCAGCCGCGCTTCGGGATCGATCGCCTCCTCAATATGCTCAATGGCGACCGCCACCAGTTCGGAGGCGCGCAGCCCGGTGTCATAAGCGGCTGATAGCAGCGCCCGATCACGCAGCCCCGGCAGATCCTCGCCACAACTCTCGAGCAGCGCGCGGATGTTGAGCCCCCGCGCCTTGTCGCGCTCGACGTCGCGCACCGGGCCCTTGAACCGCAGCGGCCGCGCCTGCTTCTGCGCAGCCCCCTTCTCGCGGCGCACCGTCTGGAGCCGCAGCTTCACCAGCGGCGCCGGCGTCGGATCCTTGAGCTCGAGCAGCTGGTGGATCTTGGCGATCGACGCCTTGTAGCGGGATAGCGAGGCCGGCCGGCTCCCCTTCCCGGCCCGCGCGTCGAGATAATCGGCCACGGTCTCGGGCGTGGCCGGCAGCGCGATCCGGTTGTTGCGCCTACACCACGCATCGAACGCCTCGACGTCGGACTTGAGCGCACGGATGCTATGGGGCGATGAAGCGGCCTGATAGGCGGCGATCAGGCCCTCGTTGACGGTGATGCGCTCGCCGGCGCGCATCTGCACGATCGTCCACGCAAGGTCGGCCGGCGCCCTGACGGCCGGCAGGACAGCCTCAGGCGGCGCTACGGGGATTTCTGGCCCTTCCCGGGCGGTTTCGGTGCTCACGACGCGCCTCGCTCCTCAGCCGCGCTTGTAGCCCACCTTATAAAGAACGGTCAAATCTGCTTATGTGATAAGTGCAATTATCACATGTTGATTCACCAACCATCCGAGCAGTTGTGCAGTGTTTTGGCATTCACTACACATTCGGCATGGAGCGCTTCCATCCCCTCGCCGCCGACACCGACGCCCCACCCGAAGAGCTGGCGCTCGCGCAAGGCGAATGCGCACTGGCGCTCGGCCGCCTCGACGGGCTCCTCGCCGGCCTCACCGATACCGAAAAGCGGCTGTTCTGCGTAGGACTGCTGCGCGAGGTGCTCCTCTCGGCCTTGGCGCAGGCGGGATTTGCTGACGCCGAACACCAGTTCAACGCCTGGTTCGCCGGGCTCGATCGCGGCCCCCAAGAGACGCCCCTCACCGCCTGCTCCGCCTATGCCGTGGTCCGCGCCCTGCTGGGCGGACTCAGCCATCATCCGTGGGAACCGCTCGCCGACGCCGCACAGACCATCGCTCTGGCCGCGCGCTTCGGGGCTGACCGCCCAATGCAAGCCGAAGATGCGCTGGCGGACGACGCGATCGGCAGGGCGCTCACGCTGATGGAACAGGCCGGCGCGGATGACGAGCCCCCCCTGCCCTTCGCGGGTCTGGCCCGTCTCAACGCCCTGCTGCGGGCCGATCCCCTGTTCGCGCCGCTGGAGCGCGCGGTGCAAATCCGTTCGCTTGGGAACCGCGCGGTGGCGATCGAGCAGGCCGCCCCGCGCACACCGCTCTGGGCGGCCGATGCCTCGCTGGGGCGGCTGCTGACCGCGTGCGGCGCGTGGCAGCTTGACCTTCCCTGTCCCGGCGTGATGACCGCCGAAACGCTTCAGCCGCAGCTCTGGCCGGGCGAACGCGCCCTTGTCTCAGCGCGGACTCTCCACGCGACCACTACCCGGCTTGCAGAGCTGGTCGCGAAAGCGCGAAAGCGCGCGGCGCTGATGCGCGAGCAGCTGGGGCACCTGCGCTCGAGCGCGCGGGCACCGCAGGTGTGGATCCTGCTCGCTGGTTTTGCGCCGCTCGGGCTCGATCAGATGACCTCGGCGTGCGGGATCAGCCGGCGCGGCACCTATGCGATCGGCGACGCCCTTGTGGCGGCGCGCATGGCACGGAGGGAGACGGTCAAGGGGAAGGTCCTGCTGGTCGCCGAAGAACCGCGAAGGGATTGGCAGCCGGCGTCTCTGGACCAGGCTACCGCCCTCCCCCGTGCGGCGCTTGCCGAATTCGACGCGGCGATGACCGATATCGACCAACTGCTGGCGCGCACTTCTGGCCCAGGTTGACCAAGCCGCGCGCGAGAGTTGATGTTTCGGGATTCCCTTTTTGGGCGAATGCGATACAGTTGGACGGAGAAAGGCAAGACCGCCGATGGTCAAATCAACCGATGCTGACACGCTGAGCCGCAAGGATCTGACGGGTCCTGAACCGCGCCGGGTCTGCCGGAGGCATTGGGTTGTGAGTCACGCTGCCATATCGAGGTTGCTTGCGGCAGCATTATATTGATCTTCGGCTTCGGCAGGCGGGATGTTTCCAATGGGCTCGAGCAGCCGACGATGGTTGAACCAGTCGACCCATTCGAGCGTGGCATATTCGACAGCTTCGAAGCTGCGCCACGGCCCACGCCTGTGGATCACCTCGGCTTTGTAGAGGCCGTTGATCGTCTCGGCTAAAGCGTTGTCGTAGCTATCGCCGACACTGCCCACCGATGGCTCGATCCCGGCTTCGGCGAGTCGCTCGGTGTACTTGACGGACACGTACTGCGACCCGCGGTCGCTATGATGGATGAGGCCGCCCCGATGGGCCGGCCGGCGGTCATGAAGCGCCTGCTCCAAGGCATCGAGGACAAAGCTGGCATGCGCCGTACGGCTTGCTCGCCAGCCAACGATCCGCCGCGCATAGGTGTCGATGACGAAGGCGACGTAGACGAACCCCGCCCAGGTCGCGACGTAGGTAAAGTCCGACACCCACAGCATGTTCGGCGCTGGCGCGTAGAACCGGCGGTTGACGTGGTCCAGAGGACACGGCGCCGCTTTGTCGCTGATCGTGGTGCGCACTGGCTTGCCACGGATCACGCCTGCCAAGCCCATCTCACGCATCAGCCGTGCGACCGTACAGCGGGCGACCGGAAAGCCTTCCCTCATCATCTGTCGCCAGACCTTGCGCACGCCGTAGACCGCGAAGTTCTCGGCGAACACGCGCGCGATCTCCGGCTTGAGGGCCACATCCTGCCGAGCCCGCGCCGATAGGCGTGTCGGATCCTGTCGCTGCGCGACGCGCTCGTGGTAAGTGGATGGGGCGATCGGCAGGACGCGGCAGATCGGCTCGACCCCATAGGCATCGCGGTGATCGTCAATGAAGGCGATCATCGCCGGAACGGGCGGTCGAGCTCCGCCTGCGCAAAATATGCCGACGCCTTGCGGAGAATCTCGTTGGCCTGGCGCAGCTCACGGACCTCGCGCTCCAGCGCCTTCACCTTGTCGGCAACCTCGGTCGGGACACCGGCACGCTTGCCGCTATCGACCTCGGCCTTCTTCACCCACTCATGCAGCGTCTGCGGAACGCAGCCGATCTTCTCAGCGATCGACACCACCGCCGCCCAGCGGGACGGATAATCGCGCTCATGATCGGCCACCATCCGCACCGCACGCTCGCGCACCTCGGGTGCAAACTTGTTCGTCGTCTTGCTCATACAGGCTCCACCTTCTCAGGAGTTGGAGCCTCCGGCAAACCCGGCGCGGTTCATCCGGCGCTGCGCACCTTTTTCCGCATTGCCGACGCCTGGGGCCTTAAGGAAGCCGAGCAGATGAAGCTTCTCGGGCTCGACAGCCGCTCGACCTTGCAGACCTGGAAGCGCGGCGCCGTCGCGGCGATTCCCAAGGATGCGCTGGAGCGCATCTCCTATGTCATGGGGATCTACAAGGGGCTGAAGATGCTCCTGCCCCGTACCGCCGATGAATGGGTACGCAAACCCAATGAGGCGCCGCTGTTCGCCGGACGCCCGGCGATCGAGCGGATGGCGTCGGGCAATGTCGCCGATCTCTATGTGGTGCGCCAATATATCGACACACAGCGCAGCGGACAAACGCGTGTGTGTGGCTAGATTCGTCTAGCCCGGAGGCATCAAGGCATCGTCAGGATCAAGGACAGTCAGCGCGGCTCCCTCCCCTTGCATATCCTTCTCATGCCATTGCCACAGCACCAGGTTCCGGCCACCCGGATTCTGGACCGATGGCACCAACGCGCCTTGCGCACCCTCCGCGATCAGTTCGTCCGTCACCGCCCAGCTCGGCGGTGTCTGGCGATCAAGAAACGCCATGGCTTTCCAGTTTGCTTCCAGGGCCTCCCCGACCCGCGTATTGCAAGGCGCCGCCGTACTGGTAGTGAGATCCGCGATAGCCGCAGCGTCGAGATAATAAGGAACAAGCGTTCCGGGTTTCGGCAGTCCTTGATAATATTCCGCCACCGCGGTGACCGCATCTGCAGCCAGGTAAAGCGCCGGAACGCCCTTTCGATTCCAGCGACCGCCATAGAGCCGCGCGCCCTCCCCCGACGTCGGACTAAATTGATGGCGGATCCCGATCATCCGCCAGAGCGGAAGCGACATGGACGCAAGCACATAGGTCATGGCACCGCTCTACCGGCGAGAGAGAGACATGGTCACGGTCAATTTCCATGAACCAAAGTGAACCATGTCAGGAATAGACACCGGCAGCCATGCGATCGAGATCCTCGATCACCATGTCGGCATGCCCATCCTCGACCAATTCTTCGGCCGTCTTGCCAAATCCAGGAAGCGGCTGATGCTTGAACCAGATGATCGCCTTGCCTTCATCACCGGCCAGATCGGCGGCACGCGCGATGATCCGGGCAATTTCCCCAAGCTTGGCCTGCACAGCCGGGCTACCGGGGTGTGTGGTCATGGTGTTGCGATTGAGGTGCGCAAGTCGCGATAGACGCGTCATCGGTAGGCGCAGGCGTTCCGCCATGCGGCGCGGCGCGATCATGTCCCCCTCACGAATATCGTCCAAAAATGCGGCAAGCATGAGTGCACTCCTTGCCTCCTATATGCACCCAAATTCAAATCGCTTCAATGAATCAATCGGCCTGTGCAGATCGCAACGCCTCTGCAGTCGCTCACAGTTTCAGCACGCCGAAGAAAATCAGGCCCAATGCCGATCAAGCAGTATTTTCAGAGCACTCTCCGCCCTAACCGATCGTTTTCTGCTTTCCTGACTTCTTGGGGGATTTGTCTGCTGAGATTGCCCAGCTATTCGGGATCATCATCCATAGTGCGGCTAGGTTGGCGAGACAGGCCTGAAGGACAAAGACCGGGATGTCGGATCGACGGTGAGCAGCGGAGTGAGACCTATTCCTTCCCCTTTCTGTTCTGAAAAATCAAAATCATAAATCCGCCGTAGGCGTAAGCGTTAATGGGTTATATCTTAGAGTTAAAAGGTTACTGAGGCCAACGTGCCAAGCGACTCACGGGAATCTGGCGATTCCCCCCTTGTGGATAAAATCTGATAACACGACGTCTGATCTCCGATAGCACGACAGCCGGATTCTAATAACACGATGATCCCCACCCGATAGCACGATGGCCCCGCCGGGAGGTGTGGATAATCACGAAACGGTGCGTGGCGTGCTGTGTGCGAAGTCGGCAGTTAGCGTTTCGATCCAAAAACCCGCTGTCGACCCCGAACCGGAGAGCGCGCTCGCCGAGAGAAGTAAGGATCGGTCGTGTTATCAGGAATGCGACCTCCGCAAGCGTCGTGTTATTGGGAACACGAATCCGCACCCCTCCCCTCGCGTTAGGTTCTACCGGCGCCGTCTCTCAAGGAGCGGGTGATTACGTTCAGCCATGGCAACCAATCGGCAGACAGGCTCCCAGCAATAAGTGCTGAAAGCCCTAGGTTTCTTTGGCCCTATGGCGTTACAGCTGTCGTGTTTTCGGAAACATGTCGACAGGAGCTAAATGAAGCTGCGTCCTTTCAGATCGCCAAGGTTCATCCGAATCAGGCGATAGCAAAGCGGCTCCCGGCAGATTCCTGAAAACACGATGGTGAGATGAGCGAGAGCAGCGCCGTGCGGACGCCACGACAGCGGTGACTCCCCTTCCCGCGCTGACGGCTTGTTTATCATGCTGTCATTCGGCGCTCGGCTAGATCTCGGTCACGAATCTGCTTAGCGTCTGCGGTCAGCGACTAGGAAGGAAAACGACACTCCATGCAGCAGTGGGGTAGCCATGAAGGCCTAGCGACCGATAACATGCTGCAGGGGGGACGTCGTTTGGTTTCGATGGCCTCAGACGGTCGGTCAAATTCGGGGTATCAGCCGAGTGCGCGCGCTTGGGTACGGACAGCATCGGATTAGTTCACGATGTTGATTTCCGAAGACGGTGCCAGTCAGCAGCTCGGCGCCGCCGCGGAAGTCTAGAAACCTGGCAGGCTGTATTTATTGCGTTCGTGGTGCTTCCGCATGAAACCGAGGAAGCGTTTCGAATAGTTGCGGGGCATCTCATCTGGATTGCTGTTCAGGAAGGCGTCGAACTGCTTAATGAGCACGTCGAGATCCCAGCCTGGGCACTCGGTCTTGATCGTATGATAGGTCTCAGGGTCGAGCACGTCTTGCGCTCGACCGCCACGTCGACGCGGCGTCGCGGCTGCCACCTGGGCATAGATCGGATCATGAGGGTCGGTGCTCGACTGCGGCTCTGTAGATTTGAGCCCGGAGATGGCTCGCTGGACAAGGCTTCGAGCTAGCCGCGCATCGACCATTTCCTCTGCGCCTGTATCGACAGGTGCAGGCATTTGCCGGTTCGGAGCGGCAGGCCTAGGGGCCTTTGCGGCGCGAGCGGAGGAGGGGGGTGTTGCACGCTGCCGAGAGCTTACTTCATGCTGGCCGTCCATAAACCGGCGCATGACCATTTTTAGCTTTGGGCGAGGCGTCTCTCCACCAATCACCTCTAAGCTGATCTCAGGAAGGTTGTTCATCCGAGCGAGTTCCAGAATTTTATTCTTGAAGGAGGGGAGGGAGCTTTCGCTGCCGCTTTTTTGATGCAGGGTGTCGAAGCCAATCGTAAAACCCTCGGCACCGTTACCGCCCGCATGTTTGCGGCTTGCCCGATAGAGCCATTTCCCAAGACCACTTGTGATCTCGAAATAGAGCGGCGAAATCGCAAGAACGTTTCGCTTGTCCATAACGCCATCGAAAAACCACTTCGACAGCGTGATTTCCATGCCGAGCGACCGCTGGGTGCGTTCGTCAACGAGATGTGTGTAGCTGTCGATCCATGAGAATGTAGTCTCGCGCGTTTTCGAGTTTGCCCGGAGATTTGTCTTGATCGTCGTGGCCTGCAGACGATCAAGGGCACTGATCAACCGCTCGTAGGCGCGCCCGCTCACGCCCCAGCAGATGCGCTTGAGAAGATCACCTGGTTGAAGCCGGACGGTCGGCGACAGGTCGTTATCACCACGCTCGCGCAGTTCGTTGAGGTGAGAGGCGAGATAAATCATGATGTCCGCGTCCCAGATGGTCGCCATGCCATATTCAGGATTTGCAGACACATGGACGGTCACAGACCTGTCCGGGCTCACATATTCGATGGGCCTGACCCGCTTCTTCTTCGATAAGCTAAAGAAGGGGCGCTGCATCGTTTCCTGGTAATCCCGCAGCGAGATGTCGCTGAAATCGGGCAGCGTGAAAAACATCTCGAACTGCACTCGACGGCCGCCAACACCCGTCGTCGATAGGGCACTCGTCATACCATTTCCCTAAGCAAAAGCCGCCCGTCCCATGCACGGGACATATTGATTAAACAACTGAAAACAAACATAAAAATGTCGTTTTTCAGAGTAGCAAAAGCAGTTCCCTTGATCGAGGCGTGCGATCGCTTCAATGCGCCGACCTCTTCAGGATTTTCGCTTTCTCGATCAATGGGCGCAGCGCAGCGAGGATGTCATCGGCTGACAACTCGGTAGGATTGATTGTGATGGTTAACCCGCGCGCGCGATCCCGATCGACTTGACCAATGATGGTGCCTCTGGCCTCGATAGCGGCCTTCTGGACGCGCCCGGGGCGTGTCGCCGTTGCCTTGATCAGACGGGCCACCACTTCGGTGCCACTGATCGGCTCCTCATCTCCAGATTGGCGAAAGCTCTGCTCTGCCGCAATGTCCTTGGCAGCCGCTTCCATGCGCTCACGTAAGGCAGGCGTGCGAAGCGGAGGTAGGAGCTTGTCGCCGTAGCTGACCTGAAGATCCATCGGCGAATTGAAAGCACTAACGATCGACTGCGGTATCTCGGTGAGGCCGATGTAGCGCGACAGCATGGACTTGGAGAGCTTTACTCGATCCGCAAGGCGCGCCTGGACACCGTCATAATAGGTCTCGACCGCTGCCTTATAGTTTGCGCCTCGCTCGAGATCTGAGATATCCTCACGCTCCCGATTCTCGATATCCGCCAGACGGAATGCCGCTTCATCATCGAGATCTTCGATGATCGCCACAAGTTCGATATCGGGATAATGGTTCGCGTTCAGCCAAGATATCGCCCAATGGCGCCGCGTGCCGATAACGAGCTCATATTCGAGGTCGGCGTTCTTCGTCCGTCGCACGACGACCGGGATACGGTTACCGTTCTCGGCCTGAATAGAATCGATGAGGCTGCGCACACGGTCTTCGGTGAGCAGCGCGTAGTCACGCGCATTTCCGGGCCAGATCGAGCATTCGGACGGCTTGAGCCGAATTGTCGGCCTCTTCACCATACGAGCAGCTTCGGTGAAACCTTCGAGTCGGCGTGCGGTGAAATTTTTGGTAGGGGCAGGGGCGGCGGACTCGGAAGGTTCGAGCGCCGGATCGGGCGCCGGAGCCGCCAGTGCCTCGCTGATCAAGGACCGCCGGCTCACGCTGCGACACTCGCGACAGTGTCACTGGCGCGCTTTGAAATGCTTTGAGAAGGCCATTGTTCACGGATCTGCTGGAGCACCTCTCCGAACACGGCGTCAAGATTGTCTCGACACCGCTGATAAGTGGCGTGCGCTGCCGACGGTTTACTCTCGTAGATCGAGCGGAACGCCTGCGTCGCGTTTTTGATCTCTTCAGAAGCTAGGATGGGCTGGCTTAGAAGAAAATTCGCATAGGTTGCCTGCATCATCTTCCACATGTCGGCCTCACCAGGCTTGCTGGGCGTGTAGGCCGAGCAGACCACCCGAATAAATCCGTAATCCACTGGCGTCCCGTTCTCCTCGAGGATCTCGATATTATCAGCGATTGTCTCCATGAAATGGATGGTCGATAGATAATCGAGCTGTCGTGCAGGCACAGGGATTAGCAGGCCTGTGGCCGCAGCCATTACATTGAGTCCTAGAAAACCCATGGCAGGGGGTGGGTCGAGAACGATGACATCGAAGTCTTTTATGACACTCTCAATACCGATACGAAGACGCTGGAGGCCCTCTCGAACAGCCTGCCCGCCCTCACGTAGGGTCGCGGTCAAATCCCACTCCGCGTCTTGCAGCCCAAGACTTGAGGGAACGATCTTGATAGTCGGCCAGGCAGTATCTTGGATCGACTGTCGGAAATCATCAAAGGTACTGCGAGGCGACAAGAAGTTTCCAAGTGTCTTCTCTTCGTCGATCAGCGTTTCCGGCTGAATATCGAACATTGTAGTCGTTGATGCCTGGGGATCGCAATCGATCACCAGCACGCTGTAACCATGTAGGGCGAGATAATCGGCAAAATGTTTCGTGATTGTGCTCTTGCCGACGCCGCCTTTGAAGTTCTGGACGGCGACCACGACAGCATCCTCATCCGCCGACTTACCAGGGTTAATGTGCAAGGCTTCTCGGATCAGCGTGAGATCCTCCAAATTGTAGAAGCGGCGGCCATTGCCTAGCTGCTTTGGCTGCGGCAGCCGACCTTCTTTTTCGGCCTTGGCCAGTGCCTCAGGCGTCCGACCGACCAGCTCTGCTGCTGCTGTCGGGCCGAAAGTGATATCGAGCACCTTGCGGTCCTCCGGCTTGAACACCACCGACTTCACACGATCACGCATCATCTCGCACGAGCGAGTCATTGTCCGCAGCGTGTTTACGGTGAATGACATTTCCAGCAAGCCTCCGTAGCGCCGCGAGAATTCGACGCAGTTCGTGTTTAATGGCCCAAAATGCCGGTCAAAGTCAAACCAGCGCACAAATTACCTTTGGAAGCACTATTCTGGCTGTGAAGCAGAGGTGTCGGTCACCAGGTCTGTCTGCAAAAAACACGGCCACTTGCGCAACTATGGACCGCGAGTATCCCCCCGATTGGAGGGATCTGCGGGGAGTCCTTCGGTCGCTATCCTGCGGCCAATCCCATTGGCGCGGAGCAGGATATGATCAACTTCGCCAAGTTCGAGATCATCGGCCGGATCGGCGAAATCGATGCGCGACCGAAAGTCACCCTGCTGTCGGTCTGCGCGAATTACCGCCGCAAGGGTGACGATGACGAATGGCAGGAAGACAGTCACTGGAACCGCGTGAGCGTCTTCAGCGAGGGCCAGCGCAAGCATATCGCCGACCGAGCCCAAGTCGGGGATCTGGTGCGCATTGCCGGGCGGCTCAAGGACAGCTCCTATGAACGCGACGGCGTGACCCATTACACAACCGATCGCATCGTCGAGGAATTCGGTATCCTCGCAGCCAAGGGCATGCCTGGCTGAATTGGCGGGGAGGGGAGGGCGCAACCGGCAGCAGCGCTCCACCACTTTGCAAGGATTAGTTGATGCCCCTAGCTGCTTTCCATCGCGCCAAAGCCATTGTCGAAGCCCTCGGCGGAACGTGGCGCGGGACGCGCGGCGAATGCCGTTGCCCGGCTCATGACGATCATGGTCCCAGCCTGTCAGTGCGCCTGGGCGAACGGGCGATCTTGTTCCACTGCTTTGCTGGCTGCGATACGCGCGACGTTCTGACTGCCCTGCGCCGGCGCAAACTTCACGATGCGGTGCCGCTCACCATGCCGCGCCCGAAGGCGATGGCCGACCATCGTGCTCTCGCGCTTCGGCTATGGAAGGCAAGCCAGCCCATAGTCGGCTCGCCAGCGGCCGATTACCTTGCCGCACGCGGTCTTGCTCCTCCCTATCCGCGTTGTCTGCGCTACAATCCCCGCACCATTGTCGGGGCAGGTGACCAGCGCCGGTTCTTTCCGGCGATGATCGCTGCGGTCGAGAACGATCTGGGCGTCGTGGCCGTCCAGCGGACCTGCCTCGATCTCGCTGACATCTTGCACAAGCCCCTGTCAAAGCCGAAGATTGCCCTTGGCCTGCTTGGCAACGCGGCCATCCGTCTGGCGCCGGCCGGAGAGGAGCTTGGCCTTGCTGAGGGCATCGAGGACGCCCTTTCGGCAATGGCCTGGTTCGGAACGCCAACCTGGGCGCTGGGCGGCGTCGAACGCCTTGGACTCGTCGCCATCCCCGAACGGGTCAAACGCATCATCGTCTATGGTGATCGCGGTGCCGCCGCTGCCGCCATGCTCAAAAAAGCTCGGCCGCATCTCACAGCCAATGGACGCGAACTGGTGCTCCGCCTCCCGGAACGGCACGCGGATTGGAATGATGCTTGGCGTGTCCGCCGGGCCGCCGAGGCGGCCTGAGAGGGGAGGGGGCCTTCAGGCTGATGACCTGGCGCTGATGCCAGGTGTCAGACCCGGAGATACCCCATGGCCACACAACCCCTCGCGGTCACGCTGCCGCTCGATGATCCCGCCCGGACCGCTGCTCAAGGCATAGCCGACCGGCTGTCCGAAGGCCGTTCGGTTGCACGTAACGACCTCCTTGCCGGGATGACCTCCGCCTTCGGTGGCTCGAGCGCGGATGGCCTGTGGTCATTGCGCGACGCCTATGATGTGCTCGAACTCGCGCAGATCCTCCATCTGAAGAACACAACACTCCCGGCAGATGCGAATGTGCGGCTCGCCCAGCTGATCGCCATGACGGCGGCGCTTCCGACGCACAGCGTGCGTAGCGAAACGCAGGTCGCGTTCCAGCAATTCTCGACACCGGCACCGATCGGCTTCCTTGCCGCCAGGGCAGCCGCGATCACGGCACGCGATATCGTGCTCGAGCCCTCGGCCGGGACCGGGCTCTTGGCCGTACACGGTCATTTTGCCGGCGCTCGCCTTCTCCTCAATGAGATCGATGCCTGGCGCGCGCGTTTGCTGCGTCATGCCCTTCCCGAGGGCACATTGAGCACGCATGACGGCGAATTGATCGACGACATGCTCGATCCGCAACTGGTGCCGAGCGTCGTGCTCATCAACCCGCCCTTCTCGCGGAGCCAGGGACGGGGGCGCGACCGCCACGCTGCGCTTCGCCACCTGCGCTCCGCGCTCTTGCGCCTCGCACCAGGCGGGCGCTGCGCCGTCATTCTTCCCGATCGCATCGAGACAGGGGACGCGGATTGGCTGCACGCCACCGCGGGCGCGCATCTCCGGCTGCATCTCGACCTGCCGCCCCATGCTTATGCCAAGCACGGCACCGGGCAAGCGGTTCAGCTCATTCTCCTCGAAAAGGGCGGGGCAGGGGATTGCGTCCCACGCCAGACCTGTACGACGTTCGGCGCTGCGCTCGCGGCCATCGATGCGATGGCGACCCCGTGCGCCCCCACGCCGCAACCGATCTCCCGCCCCAGCGGATTGTTCCGGAGCCTCACGCGGCGGACCCGCCCCGTAAGCTCGCGTGTGGCGGTGACCCTGCCCACGACCCGCGCGGTCGTCTATCACCGTCTCGACGCGCCGGCGCCCGCGGGCGAACCGCAAGGGATTTACCTGCCCTATCGGCCGAGCCGTCTGCTAATTGCCGATGCCCGTGAGCACCCAAGCGCGCTGGTCGAATCGCAGGCAATGGGATCGATTGCCGCACCCCCGGTCGCTTATGAACCCGTGCTGCCGGCCAGGATCTTGGACGACGGCCTGCTCTCGGACGCGCAGCTCGAAACGCTGATCTACGCTGGCGCGGCGTTCGAGCGCGATCTTCCCGGCCGGTTCATATCTAGCGAGGAGGGTCTTTCGCTGTCGCCGGCAGAGGCCGGTAACGCCTATCGGACCGGCTTTTTCCTTGGCGATGGCACGGGCGCCGGCAAGGGGCGGCAGGTGGCGGGCGTCATCCTCGACCAGTGGTTGCGCGGCAACCGCCGCCACCTCTGGATATCCAAGAGCGAGACGCTGATCGAAGACGCTCGCCGCGACTGGTCGGCGCTTGGCGGCTTGCCGCTCGACATCCAGCATCTCAACCAGTGGAAGCTCGGCACCCCGATCGCGCTGGGCGATGGGATCCTCTTCCTGACCTATGCCACCCTGCGCTCCAACCGCGGTGACAGGGGCACGCGGCTGCGCCAGCTGATCGAATGGATGGGTGAGGATTTCAGCGGCGTCATCGTCTTCGACGAGGCGCATGAGATGGCCGGGGTGGCCGGTGGCGAGGGCCGGTTCGGCGCCACGAAAGGGTCGGAACAGGGCATCGCCGGCGTCCGCCTGCAAAATCTCGCTCCGCGCGCCCGGATTCTCTACGCCTCGGCGACGGGCGCCTCGGACGTCAACAACCTCGCTTATGCGACACGCCTCGGATTGTGGGGACCGCAGACGGCCTTCGCCGACCGGCGGGCCTTCGTGGAATCGCTTCGCCGCGGCGGCATCGCAGCGATGGAGTTGATCGCCCGCGACCTCAAGGCGCAGGGCCTCTATGCCGCGCGGGCGCTCAGCTTCGCCGGCGTCGAATATGACATCCTCGAGCATCGGCTCAGCGAAGAACAGATCGCCGTCTACAATGCCTATGCCGATGCCTGGGCGATCATTCACAACAATCTGCAGGCCGCGCTCGCCGCCACGCGCGTCACCGACGGCTTCAGCGGTGCCACCTATAATAGCGGCGCGAAGGCCGCGGCATTGTCGATCTTCGAATCGACCAAGCAACGCTTCTTCGGCCAGATCCTGCTGTCGATGAAGCTGCCGTCGCTGATCCCGGCGATCGCCGCCGATCTCGCGCGCGGCGACTGCGCCGTCGTCCAGCTCGTGTCGACGTCGGAAGCCATGCTCGACCGTGCCCTTGCCGACCTGTCCCCCGAGGAGCGCGCCTGGCTCGACATCGAGCTGTCCCCGCGCGAATTCCTGGTCGACTATCTGACGGCAGCCTTTCCGGTGCGCCAGATGCGCACCTATACCGACGATAGCGGCACGGTGCGCTCGGAACCGATGATCGACGAAGCTGGGCAGCCGGTGCTGTGCCGGGAAGCGATCGCCATGCGCGATCAGCTCCTCGAGCAACTCTGTGCGCTGCCGGTCGTCGGCTCGGCGCTCGATCACATCATAGGGCATTTCGGGACGGAGGCCGTGGCCGAGGTGACGGGTCGCAGCCGGCGGATCATCGTCGATGCCGACGGCCGTCAGCGGATCGAACGGCGCAGCGCGCGCACGAACCTCGCGGAGACCGACATCTTCATGCGCGGCGAAAAGCGCATCCTGATCTTCTCCGACGCCGGCGGCACGGGGCGGAGCTACCACGCCAGCCTCGACGCGCCCAATCAGAGCCGCCGCATCCACTATCTGCTCGAGCCCGGTTGGCGCGCGGACGCGGCGATCCAGGGGCTGGGCCGCACGCACCGCACCCACCAAGCCTGCCCGCCCTTGTTTCGGCCCGTTTCCACCGATTGCCGCGGCGAACGGCGGTTCATCTCGACCATCGCCCGGCGCCTCGACAGCCTGGGCGCGCTGACCCGCGGCCAACGCCAGACCGGCGGGCAGGGACTTTTCGACCCCCGCGACAATCTGGAGTCCGACTTCGCGCGGGAATCGCTCGACCAGTGGTTTCGCCTGCTGTTCCAGGCAAAACTCCAATCGGTCCACTTCGATCAGTTCCAGGCGCTCACCGGTTTGAACCTGGCCGGGGAGGGCGGGGGGCTCACCGAGACCTTGCCCACGATCCAGCGGTGGTTGAACCGCATCCTGGCGCTGCGCATCGACCTGCAGAACGCGATCTTCGACGAATATCTCGGCTTGATCGAAGCACGGGTGGAAAAGGCACGCGAGGCCGGCACCCTCGATCTTGGTGTCGAAACGATCGCGGCCGACCGTATTTCGATCCTCGACCGGACGGTGATCCGGCGCGATCCCGTAAGCGGCGCCGAAACCGAAATTCTGCGTATAGAAACCGAGGAGCGATATCGGCCGCTGACCCTGGAGCGAGCGCATTGGCTTCTGGCCGACCCGGAAGCGCGCCGGTTGTTCAACCCGCGTTCCGGCAAGGCCGCCATTTGCCGGCCGACCTTCTCGCTAACGGACGAAGAGGGACGGACCGTGCGCCGCTATGAGCTGGTGCGTCCAACGCGCACCGAACGGCACCGGCAGGACCTCTTCGCCGAAACCCATTGGACCGACGTGGACCGCGCGAGCTTCGACGAAGCCTGGCAGGCCGAATGCGACGCAATGGCGGCGCAGACGCGCACGCAGATCATCTATCTGGTCACCGGCCTGCTGCTTCCGGTGTGGGGCAAGCTGCCCGACGATCATGTCCAGGTCTGGCGGCTGATGAGCGATGACGGCCAGTCGCTTCTCGGGCGTCTTATTCCGGCGCCGCTGGTGGAGCGGATTGCCAGCGCGTTCGGCATCGCGGCCCATGTCGAGATCGACCTCGGCGCGCGGGTCCAGCACGTCCGCACCTCGGGCGAGATCATGCCAATCGGAGCGCTGCGACTGAAGCGCGCCTTGGTTGCCGGCGATCAACGCCTCGAATTGCTGGACTGGAAGCCCGAGGCGCTGCCGCATCTCAAGGCGGCGGGCTGCTTCACCGAGATCATCCAGCACCGCACTCGGCTGTTCGTTCCCCCGAGCCGCGCCCTCGAGATCCTCGCCAGGATCACGGACTGACCCGCGACCGCGCCAAGCGACCGAAGAGAGGGGAGGGGGCCTTCGGCCGGGTGGGCCTGAGTGGCTCAAGCCGGCCGACGAGGTCGGCGCAACCCTCGAAGGAGACAACCGATGATCCAGTCCGTGAAGGTCAAGAACCTCTCGCTCTCGAAGGACAATGTCCGCAAATCCAATCGCGATGCCGACCTCGACAGCCTCGCCGATAATATCGCCGCGCATGGCCTGTTGCAGAATCTCGTGGTCACGCCGCTCAAAAAGGCAGGACATTTCACCGTCAAGGCGGGTGGCCGCCGCTTGCGGGCGCTCCAGCGCCTGATCGATTCAGGCCGGCTTGCCGGGGACCATGAGGTTCAGGTGCTGGTGCTCGAGGATGATGCCGGATCGGCCGAAGCGAGCCTTGCCGAGAATTTCCACCGCGTCGCGATGAACCCGGCGGATGAGTGCTCGGCCTTCAAGCACTTCCTCGACAAGGGCGCGAGCGCCGAGGATGTGGCGAAACGTTTCGGCGTCACGACCCGCTTCGTTGAGCAGCGGGTACGGCTTGCCGAACTGGCTCCTCTCGTCTTCGCGGCGCTGGCGGCGGGCGAGATCACGCTGGGGGTCGCCCAGGCTTATGCCGTCACGCCCGACGTCGATCGCCAGGCGCGCGTGTTCGAGAGCATGAGCCGGTCCTATTATGGCGACAATCCCGACAATATCCGCCGTGCGCTCCTCAACGGAACGGTCAAGGCGACCGACGCCAAGGCACGGTTCGTCGGCCGCGAGGCCTATGTCGGCGCGGGCGGCCGGATCGAGCGCGACCTGTTCGGTGAAGATGTGGACGAGAGCTGGATCGACGTGGAGCTCATCGAGCAGCTGGCCGCCCAGAAGCTTGAAGCGGCCGCGGAAGCGCTCGCTGCCGAACAGAAGCTGGCGTTCGTGACGCCGGTTCTCGCGACGCATGTGCCCTATGATACGGAGTGCCAGCTCCACGAATATCATCCGCCGCTGCGCGAATTGAGCGGGGACGAGCAGGAGCGCGTCGATAGTCTGTCGGATGAGGGCGACGCGCTCATCCGCGAACTTGAGACCGAACTCGAGGACGGCACGCCCGAGGCCGAGGCGGCTTCGGCGCGTCTCGCCGACATCGAGCGGGAACTCGATACGATCGAGGCGTCGCGCACGATGGTCGATGATGCGATCAAGGACCAGCTGGGCACCTTCATCTATCTGGCGCCCGATGGCAGTCCGCGGGTGCACAGCCGCATGTTCAGCGAGCGCGCCATCCGGCAGGCGGGCGAGGATGCAGAACCCGAAGCACCGTCCGGCAAGGTCGCGGCCTCCCGGCTCAGCGCGACGCTGGTTGACGAACTCGCGACCCAGCGCCGGCAGATCCTGGCAGCCCATGTCGCCTCGGATGCCGGGTTCGCGCTCGATCTCACGATATTCCTGATGGCGCACCGGACGGTGTTCGCCAGCAGCTATGTCCGGGACCACGCGACGCTGCAGGCGGCCGCCGCGAGCTTCCCGATCGTCAGCTTCCGCGATGAAGGCAGCGCGGCGAGCAATGTCCTGACCGAACAGCGCCAGGCGCTCGATGTGAGCTGGGCAGGCGGGAACACGCTGTCGTCGCGTTTCGATGCCTTCCGGCAACTGGATGAACAGGCGCGCGCCGATTGGCTCGCCCATGTCATGGCGCAGACGCTGGAGCCGACACTCAACGTCGACGATGGCGGGCGCCGCAACGGCTTCCACGATCATCTCGGACGGCTGCTCGACATTGATGTCGCGCAATGGTGGCGGCCCGATGCCCAGAACTTTTTCGGGCGGGTGAAGAAGGACGTCATGCTCGAAGCGCTCGACGAGATCGGCGGGCCGGTGCTGCGCGGCCGATACAAGGACGCCAAGAAGGGTGACCTTGCCAATGCCTGCGCTGCGCTCTGTTCGGGGCAGGGCATCGTCGAGGCCGAAGTCCGGGAAAAGGCGCTCTCCTGGCTGCCCGACGAGATGCGGTTCGACGCGATCGAAAAGCCCGAAAGCTTCCGGAGCTATTCCGCTTTCCTCAGCGATGAAGACGACAGCGACGGCGGGGCAGGGGAGATCGCCCCCGATGGCGATGCTGGCGACTTCGAACAGGCCGCCTGAGGCGAACGCCTAACGGCGGGCGGCGCTTTCGTGTCGCCCGCCGCCCTTCATTGGCGGCGCTGAGGCAGCCGCTCTTTCGCGGAGTATCCACCATGACCCAATCATCGGGCCGGCCCTCGCCGGCCGAGACCATCACGCGCGCCATCATCGACCGGCTCGAGGCCGGTGTGCGTCCCTGGGTACGGCCCTGGCGATCATGCGCCGCGCAAGGGCGCCCGCTGCGCGCCAATGGCGAGCCCTATCGCGGCATGAACACCTTTTGGCTATGGCTGGCCGCCGAGCAGTGCGGCTATCGGTCTCGCTACTGGATGACCTATCGGCAAGCACAAAGCCTCGGCGGGCAGGTCCGTGCCGGTGAGCAGTCGCAATTTGCGATCTTCTACAAAGCCTATTCGAAGAAGGTCGATTCATACGAACGTCCGGGTGAGCTCGTCGATGAGCAGCGCCGGGTCATGCGGTCCTATGCGGTCTTCAATGCCGATCAGATCGATACACTGCCGGGCGATTTCTATCCCGAAGCCCTCTCCCTCGTCCCGCCGGGCGACCGCCTCGGTCCGCGGGCGGCGCGCTTCGTCGATCGGCTGCCCGCGCGGCTGCGCAGCGGCGGCGATCGTGCTTATTATGATCTGCGCGCGGACGTCATCACCATGCCGCCGATCGAGCAGTTCGACACGCGCGCCGCCTGGGCAGCCACCATCGCGCATGAGGCCGGCCACTGGACAGGGCATCCAACCCGTCTCGCTCGATCGTTTGGGAAGCGCTTCGGCGATCACGCTTACGCTTTCGAGGAGTTGGTCGCCGAACTGACAGCAGCGCTGGTTGGCGCCGATGTGGGTCTCCCAACCGCCCATCTCGACGATCACGCGGCTTATATCGGATCCTGGCTCGCCATTTTGCGCAAGGATAATCGCGCATTGCTGACGGCGGCTGCGCGAGCGGAGGAAGCCGCCGGATTTCTGCTGCGGGCAACCGATCTCGCTTGCGAGGATGATCTGGACGAGCAGGCGGCTGCTTGATCTCTCCATGTCGCCGATTGCACCATATCCATATATCCGCTATCGTGGATATATGGATAACGAATCTGTCATCGTCGCGTTGGGCGCGCTTGCCCAAGCCACGCGCCTCGACGCCTTCCGCCTTCTGGTGCGTCACGAACCCGAAGGCCTTCCCGCCGGCGAGGTCGCCAAGGCGCTGGATGTCCCGCAGAACACGATGTCGGTGCATTTGGCGACCCTGGCGCGTGCCGGCCTGGTCACATCCGAGCGGCGTAGCCGGATCATCAACTACCGCGCCGATCTCGATGCGCTCCGCTCCGTGATGCTGTTCCTCGTCAAGGACTGCTGTGGTGGCCGGGCCGAGCTCTGCCATCCACTTGCGGATGAACTGCTTGCCTGTCGTGCTGCCTGAAAGGACATCAACATGACGGATCGCCTGTTGAACGTACTGTTTCTTTGCACGGGCAATTCCGCCCGTTCCATCATGGCCGAGGCGATCCTCAGCCGTGAAGGGCTAGGCCGTTTCAAATCGTTCAGCGCCGGCAGCCAGCCCAAGGGCGAGGTCCATCCGTTCACCATTCATCTCTTGGAGAAGCTGAACTACGACGCAAGCCGGTTCCGCTCGAAGAGTTGGGAAGAGTTTTCCGGCCCCGATGCGCCGTCCTTGGATTTCGTGTTTACGGTCTGCGACAATGCCGCCAACGAGCTTTGCCCGGTTTGGCCGGGGCAGCCGCTGACCGCCAATTGGGGGGTGCCCGATCCGGCCGCTATCGAGGACAGCGAAACGGTGCAGCACGCGGCCTTCTTCGATACTTACAGGATGCTGTTCAATCGCATCTCGCTGTTCACCAACCTGCCGTTCGAAGGCCTCGACAAGATGAGTCTACAGAACCGGCTGAACCGGATCGGCAAGGAACAGGGCCGCGCCGACCTCCCAAGCGAAAAGGTGCCGGGTGCATGAGCAATGCCGCAATCGATATCGTCATCTATCACAATCCCGAGTGTGGGACGTCGCGCAACACGCTGGCGATGATCCGCAACGCCGGGATCGAGCCGCATGTGATCGAATATCTCAAGACGCCGCCCAACCGCCCGCGCCTGGTTTCGCTCATCGCCCGCATGGGCATCAGCGCACGCCAGTTGCTCCGCGAGAAGGGCACGCCCTTCGCCGAGCTGGGTCTTGCCGATCCGACGCTCAGCGATGACCAGCTCATTGATGCGATGATCGAGCATCCGATCCTCATCAACCGGCCAATCGTTGTGTCGCCGCTCGGCGTGAAACTCTGCCGTCCATCGGAAGAGGTGCTCGATCTTCTCCCGTCCGCCCAGCGCGGGGCTTTCACCAAGGAAGATGGCGAGCAGGTCATCGACGCCGCCGGCAAGAGGATCGGGGCGTGAACGCGACCGTCGCGGCGCGACCCAAGCCGGCGATCAACAGCTTCGAACGCTATTTGAGCGTCTGGGTGGCGCTCTGCATCGCTGTCGGCATCGCGCTTGGCTATTCGCTGCCGAATCTGTTCGCAGCCATCGCATCGGCCGAGATCGCGCGCGTGAACCTGGTCGTGGCTGTGCTGATCTGGCTGATGATCGTCCCCATGCTGCTCAAGATCGACCTCGGCGCGTTGGGGTCGGTTCGCCAACACTGGAAGGGCGTCGGCGTCACCCTCTTCATCAACTGGGCGGTGAAGCCCTTTTCAATGGCGCTGCTCGGCACGCTGTTCCTGGGATGGCTCTTCCGCCCGTTGCTGCCGCAGGGCGAGATCAACGCCTATATCGCCGGGCTCATCCTGCTCGCCGCGGCCCCCTGCACGGCGATGGTGTTCGTCTGGTCGAACCTGTGCGACGGCGAGCCGACCTATACGCTGAGCCAGGTGGCGCTCAACGACGTGATCATGGTCTTCGCCTTCGCGCCGCTGGTCGGACTGCTGCTCGGGGTCGCCTCGATCACGGTGCCCTGGGCCACGCTGCTCATCTCGGTCCTGCTCTATATCGTCGTGCCCGTCATCGTCGCGCAGGTCATCCGTCGGGCGCTGCTATCGTCAGGCGGGCAACCGGCGCTCGATCGGCTGCTGGCGACGCTCGGGCCGCTGTCGCTGGTTGCGCTGCTGACGACGCTCGTCCTCCTGTTCGGCTTCCAAGGCCCGGCGATCCTGGCTCATCCGCTGGTCATCGCACTGATTGCCATTCCCATCCTCATCCAGGTCTACTTCAATGCGGGCCTGGCTTATTGGCTCAGCCGGCGCTTCGGCGTGGCCTGGTGCGTCGCCGCTCCGGCCGCGCTGATCGGCGCGTCCAATTTCTTCGAGCTTGCGGTTGCAGCCGCCATCAGCCTGTTCGGCCTCAATTCCGGGGCCGCGCTCGCGACTGTCGTGGGCGTTCTGGTCGAGGTGCCGGTAATGCTGTCTGTCGTCAGCATCGTGAAGAAGACGCGGCCCTGGTACGAGCAACGTGTTCCTGCATGATCGCTACACTGCTGGATCCCAGGTCGCTTTCCGACCTGATGGCGGAGCTGAGCGCGGCGGGTCTGCCTGCCAGTGATCTCGCCGAGGCGGGACGCCGCTTCTTTCGGTTCGAGGATGATGTTGGCATTGTCGGTTATGGCGGGATCGAAGGCGACGGCTCCGACCGCCTGCTGCGCTCGCTGGTCGTGAAGGCCGATCGGCGCGGATGCGGATTGGGCGGTGCCATTCTCACTTCGGTCGAATGCGTTGCAGCTGATGAGGGCGCGACTAGCCTGTACCTGCTCACCACGACCGCCGAGCCTTTCTTTCGCCGTCACGGCTATGAAACAGCCGAACGGACCGACGTTCCTGCCGTCATCGCGCGATCGGCCGAGTTCCGATCGCTATGCCCGGCGAGCGCCGCCCTTTTGTATAAATGGATTGCCTGATGTCGCGTCTTCGTATCCTTCCCGAACCCGATCACATGCCCGCGCTGGACCGTGCAATGATCCGGCTCGATCTCGCCGCCGGGCTCGGCGCGCTCGAGCCGAAACCTCGCATCCTCCTCCTCTACGGCTCGCTGCGCGAGCGGTCGTTCAGTCGTTTCGCGGTCGAGGAAGCGGCCCGGCTGCTCATCCTCTTCGGCGCCGAAGTGCGGATCTTCGATCCGGCCGATCTCCCGCTCCCCGACCAGATCAAGGACGATGATCACCCGGCGGTGCATGAGCTTCGCGAGCATGCGCTCTGGTCCGAAGGCATGGTCTGGTGCAGCCCCGAACGGCACGGCCAGATCACCGGCATCATGAAAGCGCAGATCGACCATTTGCCGCTCGAATTCGGCGGCATGCGTCCGACCCAGGGCCGGACCCTGGCCGTCATGCAGGTTTCGGGCGGATCGCAGTCGTTCAACGCGGTCAACACGTTGCGGCTGCTCGGGCGGTGGATGCGCATGTTCACCATCCCCAACCAGTCGAGCATCGCGATGGCGTTCAAGGAGTTCGACGAGGACGGCCGTCTCAGAGCCTCAAGCTATTATGACCGGATCGTCGACGTCATGGAGGAGCTGGTGCGCTTCACGGTGCTGACACGTAGCCATGCCGATCAACTCGTGGACCGCTATTCGGAACGCAAGGCGGCAGCCGCCAAGCGCGACGCGGCCCAAGATCTGGCCTCACGGTCGACGGCCTGACGGCCCGGCGCTTGCGATGCGACGCGCTTTCATGCCGTCCTGTGCGTATCGGGAGATCGGGTTGCGGGTGCCCTTCTTAAGGTCCTCCGCGCCATGAATGCCTGACGCGACAGGGCCTTCGCGCCTTTCGCCAGAGGATGCGGCACATGGGCCACCGCGCTGGCGGCGGCAACCCGAACGCTCCGGCCGTGTTGGCGCGCCGAGGCGCGCCTGCCCGCACCACCCGGACCTTATCGGGTTCCCCTTGGGCGTTGCCCGGCGGTGCCGCCGCCGCTTTTTCGATGGCCCGGAGGGTGCGCATCCGGCGGGAAGGCCGCCGGCCCTGCGACACGGAAAGGCAATCCCTCATGACCAGCTCCCTTTCAGCAGTGCTCCAAGCACTCGAACTCGGCCATCTCGACCTGGCGGGCGACCAACGCTCGATAGAAGCGCCGCCGCCGGCAGAGGCGCTCGAACAGACCGTCAGCGCCATCTGGAGCGATCTCTTCGCGCTCTTCCCCTTCACCGCGCTCGAACGCGACATCGAGGATCTGGGCTGGGGTTTCGTCAATCTCTTCCACCGCGCGGCCGCCAAGAAGCATCAGCTGATCGACCGCCTGACCGACGAGATCCGGCTCCTGCTCGCCGAGCAGGACGGGTCGGAGATCGCGACCGCCGACCTCGAGGACAAGATCGATCTCGCCCGCAAGGTCGAGCAGTCCGCCCAGGCCTATGAGGGGATGCGCGACACCGCGGCGCGCCACTATCTGCACGAGACCGGCCGCTCCTGGGTGCCCGCGACCGGCAACCGCATCTCGCTCGGCACGACCGCTGCGATCGTCGATGGCCGGGCCTATTTGCAGGCGCGGCGCGAGCGGGTGCGCGATGCCAATATGGTCCATGGCACGCCCGTGGTCTTCGCCGGCGGGCGCCTTCGCTTCGCCAGCGACGACGAGGCCAAGCAGTTTGCCGACAATCTGCTGCGGACCCTCAAGGCCGTGCGCGAACGTGTGGGCGACATGTATCTCGTCCATGGCGGCGACATGAAGGGCATCGAGCGTCTTGCAGCATCCTGGGCCGAGCAGAACGGCATCCAGCAGCTGCGGTTCGGCCTTGATCGCAAGCTTGGCGATCGTGCCGGCTTCCGGCGCAACGAGCAGATGCTCTCGGTCAAGCCGCGCTACGTCATCGCCTTCCAGGGCAACGGCGTCACCGAAAGACTGGTGATCGAGGCCAAGGCGCGCGGCATCCATGTCGTCGATCGCCGCGGACCGCTCGGAACGCCGCCGGCGGCGTTATCCCGCGGCTGACCGCCGTGCCGGCCGCTTCGGCGGCCGGCTTTTCTCAATCTCGCGGATTCCGGTGCCGGAGGGGAGGGGGCGGGGCGGATGCGTCCCTTGTTCCCTTCGGAGGTTCCGCATCATGTTCATGCCCGATCGCGCCAGTGCGTGCGTGCTCCTTGCATTCCGCGCTGTGCATGGCCGCCACTGGAAGGCGAAGCTCCTGTCGTTATGGTCGACGGGCCGCGATGTGGACGAAGCCGATGGCGCTTACTTACGACATCTGCGCAACCAGGCCGGTCCTTCCTGGCTCCGCCAGCTGACGCCGCGCCGCTGGCGCGCGGTCGAAAGATTGGCGGCGCCCGGCGACCCGGTGCTTGCAGCGGTTTTTCTCGATCGTGCGCGCGAATTTCATCGCGGCGCGCAGATTGGCGCGCCTATTGCGCCCGCGCCGGCACTGCACTTGCTCGCGATCTCCTGCGAACTGGGTTTGAAGGCGCATCTTTTGGGTCATGGCTGGACGGACGATGCGCTGGCCCGCGATCTCCGTCATGACCTTGTCCGCGCCCTCGACGAGGCGTGGCAGCTAGGCCTGCCGGCGCCCGGTCGTCCCCTGGCCGATTTCATCAAGAGCCTCGGCCCGGCCTATGCCGTGCATCGGATCGACGCGCTGGTGGCAGGTGGCTATGCCTGCGACATCGGCGCCGTGCTTGGCGAGACCACGCAGCTCCTCGATGCCGTGGCGGCCTGCCTGAGCCCAGCCATGCCAGGCGCCGCCACCTTGCCCACCTCCTCTTCCCCCTCCGCGTGATCGTGCAACGGACGTCGTGTCGAGCCCGCGAGTGGCCATGCGAAGGATCTACAATCCCGTCCTGCGGCTCAAGGGACGGGCAGATAAGGCGCGCGCGTAAGGTCCGCGAGATGCCGGACCGGCGAGCTCAGCAAAGCCGGCAATATCGGCGGTTTCGATGGGTGGGCTCCGGTCATGGCCCAAGCGACGCACCGTCCTTCTCCTCATCTGACCCCTAAGCCGGCCGTCCGACCCATCCAACCCGCGAGCCATCGGGCCGAGTTGCCGTGTGCCACGGCTGCCCGCACCACCCCTTGTCCCGGGGTTCCCCGGCGCTGCGCTGTCGGTGGATTGGCCGTCCTGTCCGCCTTGGCCGGGGATCAGTCGAAGGGACGGTCCCTTGGACCCATATCGAAGGAACCCAAGCCATGCAGAACCTCGTCATCCTCGCCGGCAATGTCGGTGGCACGCCGGAAACCCGCACCACCCAGGGCGGCACCCGCATCACCCATTTCAGCCTCGCCACCTCGCGCCCGAAGCGCGACAGCAACGGCAAGATCCTGCGCGACGACAACAATCGCCGCCTCGAGGACACCGAATGGCACCGGATCACCTGCTTCAACGGCGTCGGCAAGACGGTCGAGCAATATGTCGACAAGGGCATGAAGGTCATGGTCCGGGGCCGTATCCACTACACCCGCTGGACCGACAGCGAGAATATCGAACGCTACGGCGTCGAGATCATCGCCGACGAGGTGACCTTCCTCACCCGCGCCAAGTCGAACGAGAATAGCGGCGGCGGCAACGAGCCCGAGGACGATGAAATCCCGTTCTGAGGTCGGACAGGGCGGCCCGGCGGCATCGCCGCCGGGCCTCTTATCCTGTTCAGGCGCGGCATGGTCCCAAGCGGATCAGCGGGATCGGCATCGCCCCTTGGCATAGCGCTCCCAGCGCAGCACGGTGCCGGTAGCGATCATCGCGCAGCTGAGATCGCCGATGCCGGGCGCGTTGCACCAGGCGCCGGTCCGGTTGCCCTTGGCTTCGCCGGTCGAGACGCAGCGCATGGTGGAGCCAGCCACGCGAATATGCCCGGTGGATGTCTGGCCGCGCGGTCCGCCAAGCAGGCGCACCAACGCATCGCGGGCGGCCGGGCCACTTGCTCTTGGACAGGGCTGGCCGGGGCGGCAGCTGTTGTCGATCTCGCGCGCGGCAATGCCGGCGAGCCGCACATGGGCGCCCTCGCGGCACCAGATCGGGCCATCGCCATCCCAGACGCGCGTCGGTGTGCAGGCGAAAGTCTGACCATTGGGGACCACGGCGGCGGCGAGCAGGAGCGGGAACAGCATCCGGCGGGGCTAACCGACAAGCGGCCGCCTGTCATCCGGACCCCGCTGGATGGGGCGGCAGGCAGGGCAAGGGGCGGGGCGCGACATCGGCGGGGACCTGGCCTCCTGGCCGGCGGGTTCGCCCGCTCTCAATCGGCGCGATCCTTGGTCCACCCGGTGACCTTTTGCGATCAACCCGCAAGGGGTCCGGTCGCTTCGCTACGGCTTTTTGGGCCTCCAGCCAAAAAAGTGATCGCGGCCACCGGCCGGACACATCGGGCGCCTGTCGAGCGGGACGAACCCGCCGGCGCGCAAAGGAGCCTCGACATGTTCACCGACATCGCAATCGCTCGCCGCCACGCTTTCAGCCTCTCGCGCAGCCTCATGATGGTCACCTTCGTCATCGCGATCGGGCAGCATTACGGGGTCATCACCGCCGAAGACGCCGACGGCAGCGTCGCCATCGTCACCGAATTCGATCCCTTTGCCTGACGGCTCGTCCGGGAGCCGCTCGGCTCCCGGTTATTCCCCTCGCTTCGATCGCGGCTTGCGCCGAAGACGGGCAACGGCTCGATGACCTCGCTGCACTCATCGATGAGGGCGGCCCCTTTTCCGTGGAGGGAAAGGGTGTCGCGAGCCTGCTGGCGGAATTTCGGCACCAGAAAGGGCTGCCCACGATGCTCGCCCATGGCCAGGCGAAGCTGACAGTCGAACGGACCAGTCGATGGGCCACCATCTTTCGTGTGATCGCGATCCGGGCACGGTAGGCTGATCGTTCGACGCTCGTGATCGAAGAGAGCGAGGCGGCGGAGAGGCTTCAGCAGCTCCGTAAGGTATCGCAGAAATCGTGCTCTGCTCTTGGCAATCTGCGACGGGCGGTTGCCGTCTGAAAGTCGGATTTCTCTGCATCTATGCGCTGAGAATGGCGGCTCCGGCGCGGCCGGACCGGGCTCTAGGCTTCGCCCTGAGCCTTGTGCCAAGTCTCAGCCCATTCGGGTGACGATCCCTGCCGTGGCTGCTCGCACTTTCAACCCTGCGCGCAAACGATGGCCCGGCCGGTCGCGCCGCGCGCTGGAGGGCAGTTGGCCAGGCCCGCGCGCAGGTGCTCATCGTGCAGCAATATGTGCCAGAGACGGTCATGGCCGCGCGCCGCGAGATAATAGGCCGCGCCGTCGCAGCCGACCATGCGGCATCGGGCCTGCCGGTCGATGAGGCTGGCGCCTGCTCCATGGAGCCCGATCAGGGCATCGACATCCTCGCGCATCAACCCGCCGCAGCGGCGGCATTGCGATCGGACGAGGATCTGGCGCAGCCGCATCGCCTGGAGTGACGTGGTCCAGGCCGGGGCAAGGCGGAAGAGAGTGGCGCTGCTCGTCATGACGGGCAGAGGATAGCGCCGGGCTCTCCGCGGAGCCAGAGGATCAGGACACCGCGATCATCTCTTCGCGATCCCGCCCGCCAAGACCTTCCTCCTGTCGGCTCGCCTGGCCGGCGCGCGCGCCCGCGCAAGCCCGCTCCGCGCGCTTCTCCACTGCCGTTGCGACCCTGCGGGTGCTCGGCCGCGCTCTGCCGCCGGCCCTTGGCACGCCTGTCGGAAGGCCCCGGCGGGCGGGGCCGGACAGATCAGGAGCGTTCTCATGTCCCAATCCTCCCCGAATGCGATGAGCCAGGCCGAGCGGATCGCCCGCGTCGCCGAACTCAATGACGCGCTTCGCCGGTCCATCCATAGCCCGGGCCGCAACCAGATCGTGATGACCGCCGGCGTTGCGGCGCTGATCGGCGAGGTCGCCCTGTTCCGCGGCTTTCGCCGCCGCGCGGAGATCCTCCGGATCGTGCGCGACTATGACAGCTTCACGCCCGACAACGATCCGATCGGCGAGCATGATTTCGGCCGCTTCGAGTTCGAGGATGCGATCCTCTACTGGAAGATCGACTATTACGATCTCGAGCTCGCCTATGGCTCGCCGGATGCCGCGAACCCCGAGGTCACGACGCGCGTGCTCACCATCCTGCTGGCCGACGAATATTGATCCGGCGCAGCCATCCCCCCGACCGGGGGGATGGCCCGCCCAAGTCTGCTTGAGCAGACTATGCGGGCAACGGACGCCGCGTCCGCAAATGCGGGAGGGGAGGGCGCGGGCCTGAGATGCCGCGCGATTGCGCGTGGCCGGCGCCAGTGGCGCCGTTCGCTTGCCCTTCACTGGCTCCAAGGAGACTTATCATGGCCGCATATTTCGCCGCGCATCCCGATCACGCGTTTCTCTTCGCGTTCGGCTGCTTCGCCCTCACCGTCTATCTGTTCCGCTATGTCGGTCCCGGCATTGGCGGTGGCGGCGACTGGTCCTCGCGCGATCATTATGAGCGCAACCTGCGCGATGGTCCGGACGACTATTGCTGAGGTGCCGCGGTCATGAAGACGATCGTCGTCAGCCTGCTCAAGGGCGGGGTCGGCAAGACCTTCCTCGCCACTCATCTCGCCTGGTATCTCGCCGAACCGCCTGAGCGCCGCGTCGCCTTCGTCGATCTCGATCCCCAGGGCAGCTCGACGCGGCGCCTGGGCGCCGAGCGGCAGGGCGGGTTTTCCGCCGACCTGTTCGACCCTGCCGCTACCCTGTGCGCCGACGGGCAGGGCGGGCTGACCGTGCTCGGCGCCGATCCCCGCCTCCAGATGGTCAAGGCGGCGCAGGATGTGCGCGACTTCATCGGGCGCTTCCCGGCGCTCCGCCCGCATTTCGACTATTGCGTCATCGACACCGGTCCCAAGTGGGACGAGCTCACCTTGAGCGCGATGGCGGTCGCCGATGCCGTGATCGCGCCGGTGCAGGTGGCTGAGGATTCGGTCGAATGCGCCAAGATGCTGCTGACCGCGCTGCGCAAAGCCGAGGCCGCGCGCGCCGGCCGCAAGATCGCTTTCCTCGGGCTCCTCCCCTCGATGGTCAATCCGTTCGACCGGCGCGAGATGGAGAATGCGGTTAAGCTCGCGCATGCGGTCGGCGAGAAGCTCATGTTCCCGGCCTTCATCAAGGCGCGGCCGACCTACAAGCATGCCGCGGAAAATCATCGTCCGGTATGGCTGGAGACCGGCAGCGGCGCCAAGGCGGCGGCCGAGGAGATCCGCGCGGTGCTCGCCGAGATCGAGCGGCGCATGACAAGCCTGGAGGTCGCGGCCGCCTGATGGGCAAGTTCGACGAGCGCATCGAGGAGTTCGGACTTCTTGTCGGCGACCATGAACGAGCGCGCCGGGTCGAGGATATCGAGCTTGCGCGCATCCTGCCCGACCCCGGCAATCCCCGGCGCAGCTTCGACGATGACGCGCTCGCCGAGCTGGCCGCCTCGATCGCGTCGCGCGGCGTGCTGCAGCCGATCACGGTTACGCCGCCCGACGCGAACGGCATGCACCGGATACGTCTGGGCGAGCGCCGCTTCCGCGCATCGCAGCTGGCTGGCCTTGCCACGATCCCCGCGATCGTCGTGCCGGTCGGCGAGGGGGTGCAACTGCTGGCCGACCAGATCGTCGAGAACGACCAGCGCGCCGATCTGTCGTCGGTCGAGCTCGCCCATGCGATCGCCCGGATGCTGAAGGGCGGGATGAACCAGGTCGAGATCGCGGCGGCACTCGGCCGATCCAAGCAGTTCGTCTCGCTCTATGCCGCCTATGGCGACATGCCGGCCTATCTCAAGGCGGCCCTGCCGTTTGCGCCCATTCGCCTTCTCTATGATCTGCACCGCACTGCGCGGGACTACCCTGCCGAGGTCGAGGCCTATGTCGCCAGCTGGGGCGACGCCGGCGCAACGCTCGCCGCAGGATCGCGCTTCATCGCCGAACTCAAGCAGACGCACCCGGCGCCGGCCCCTCCGCGGGCGCCTGTGGCACAGCCATTGGCCCCCACCGACCGCGATCCGGTTCGATCGGGCCTCACGGACAAACCCTCCGCGCCGATCCGATCTAGACTACCGGTCTTGGTCGACGGCTTCCCTGCGTGGCTCCCGCTGGCGCCTTTGGTCACGGTGATTTTCGAGGATGGCCACGAGCGTGAAGTCGCTGCCTCGTCGATCGGTCCGATCGGCGAGAGAGGCGAGGCATTGCCAACAACTGACCCGCCTCCTCCGCGTTCGTAGTTTATCTTGCACGATGGTTTGGGCCGTACCCTTCGGGGTGCGGCCCTTTTCGTGTCGATGGGCGGGGGCGGCGCCGAAGGCGCCGCCCCTTGCTGCGGACGATCGATGTTCAAGAGGCGTTCACTGGCCGAAGAGCGATAGTTTGTCCAAGCAGACTATAAGATGAGTTGAGTAAAGGTGAGGGCCGGATAGGCTTGGCGCCGGGGATGTATGACAATAGCGTTGGGGACATGCCCGTCCTCACCTTTCGGCTCGACGATGATGTCGCCCAGCGCTTCGCCGCGCTCGCGGCGGCATCAGGCGGCCGCTCGGCGCTGTTGCGCCGCTTGATCGGTGACGCCTTGGCCATGGAGGCGGGGGAGGGGCATCAGGCGCCGCGCGCCCGCCAGCGCGCAACCTGCCGGGTCGAGGTTCGGCTGATCCCGGAAGAAATCGCCGCGCTCGACCGCGCGGCGGATGTGCTGGGGATGAAGCGTACCGACTGGATCACCACGCTGTTGGCGCGGCGCTTGCGCGCAAACGCGCCCTTGCCGCGCGAGGAGCGAGCGGCCGTCGCGCAGGCGTGGCGCGAGCTCAATCGGATCGGGATCAACCTCAACCAGGCGACCCGCGCGCTCAACGCCTCGGTGATGGTCGAATCCGGCCTCGACGTCGCGCGGGAAGCGGCCAGGGTCGCAAGTTTCCGGTCCGAGATCGTCGATGCGCTTGCCGGTCTCGGGGCCGCGCTCAAGGGCGATCTTCGCTACTGGGACACGGCCGATGCGTGAGGAGGAGGGGGTTCTCCCGCTTCCCAGCCTGATGGAGGCCTGGCGGCCGCCGACAGGCGGCAAGCGGACCCTGCGCGGCGCTTATGTTCGGATCAAACCGGGCGGAAGCGGGGGCGGGGCCGCCCGGCCGATGTCGATGAGCCAGGCCGAGGCGCGCGCCAAGCTCGAGCGGATCGTGCGCAAGGCGCCCGAGGTGATGGTGAAGGTCTCCGGCAAGCAATATGGCGCTCATCATGTCGCCGAGCATTTCGGCTATGTGGCGCGCCACGGGAAGCTCGCCGTCCGATCGAGCGAGGGCGAGATTATCACCGAGCCGGATCGGCTCAAGGCGATCGCTCAGGACTGGGCGATGCTCGACGAGGCCATGAACGAACATGGCCGGGAGCGGCCGACGTCGATGTCGCTGGTGCTCTCGATGCCCGGGGGATCGACCGACGCCGAGACGCTTCATGACGCGGCGCAGGCATTCGCGCGGATCCTGTTCGAGGCGAACCATGCCTATATGCTGGCGCTCCATACCGACACCGATCATCCCCACGTCCATCTGACGGTGGCGACCGAAGGGGCGGACGGAACCCGCTTCAATCCGCGCAAGGCGGATCTCCATCATATGCGTGAGACCTTCGCGCATGAGCTGCGCGCGCGCGGTGTCGCGGCCGAAGCCACCCCCCGGCGCGCGCGCGGCCATGTCCAGAAGCGGGTCCGTTCGTCCGCGCTCCATCTCGATGCCCGGCTTGGGGGCGAGGGGCGCAGGCTCAATCTCGCGCAGCTCAACGAACTGCGGGCGCAAAGCTTCGTGCGTGCGGTCGACCAGGAGCGCCGGGCAGAAGATGTCATGGCGCTTTCGCGCCAGAAGCAGATCCGCGGCGCCTATGCCGAGGCAGCGGTCGCGCTCGCCGGCACCGGGAAACCGGAAGATCGTGCCTTGGGGCAGGAAATCGCCGGCTTTCTGGCGGCGATGCCGCCGGCGGTGTCGCGGCGGCTCGCGCGCGCGCGGGAGATACTGCAATCCGAGCGGCCGCCGCAGGAGCGCCGAAACGAGCCGGAGGGCGTTTCGCCGCCCACAGGTGCGGACGAGGGGCGGCCACCGCTTCACCGGGATCGGGAACGATGATGGCCGGCGCTGCCGGACCTTGCCTGTGTGACCTGGGCATCCTATTTGGATACAATGTCAAAATATCTCGGAAAATAGCTGATTTAGGCGCTGATACGCGCTTCTGGCTTGTTAGAAAAAAGCGTGCTATTATCTAACGGGTAGGAGCACAGTCAATGTCTGCGGTAGCCGATCGGATCATGAAGCGCGTGCGGGGCAAGGGCCGTGGCTGGGTGTTCACGCCCAAGAGCTTCGTCGACTTCGGGACGCGTGGGTCGGTCGACATGGCGCTGTCGCGCCTCGCGACATCCGGCGACATCCGGCGCATCGGCCGGGGTCTTTATGACTATCCGCGCAAGCATGACAAGCTCGGTGCGCTCAGTCCCGATCCCGCCAATGTCGCCAAGGCCCTCTCGACGCAGAGCGGGGACAAGCTCGCGCCGTCGGGCGCGGCGGCGGCGAACAGGCTCGGGCTATCGACCCAGGTTCCCGCCCGGGCCAGCTATGCCACGACCGGGCGGACCCGGGTCAGGCAAGCGGGCGGGCGCAGCCTGACGCTCAAGCACAGCCGCGCACCGGTGATCGACAATGCGCCTGACTCGGTCAACGCGGTCGTGCAGGCGCTCGCGCATCTGGGGAAGGACAATATCGACAGCGACAAGATCCGGCACTTCGCCGCCCGCCTCGATGATCGCGACATGCGGATGCTTGCCCAGGCCAGGGCCGAGATGCCCGGATGGATGGGCGACCTCGTCTTAAAGATCGGCGCCGCCCGTAATGGATGAGTTCGCTC
Organism: Sphingobium sp. UBA5915; assembly: GCF_002431195.1. Classification (NCBI taxonomy): domain Bacteria; kingdom Pseudomonadati; phylum Pseudomonadota; class Alphaproteobacteria; order Sphingomonadales; family Sphingobiaceae; genus Sphingobium; species Sphingobium sp. UBA5915. The sequence continues at coordinate 70,075 of NZ_DJDV01000100.1, forward strand.
GCAGACCGGCCGAGGCAGATATCAAGAGAGATTAGTAAGTTTACAGAAAAAATATAAACTGCCATAACCTCGCTATGGATGCTCGTAGAAACCCCTTTGCGCCCGGCGCAGGTACACCGCCGCCTGAACTCGCGGGACGCGGTGCATTGCTGGAACGCAACGCCGTAGCTCTTGACCGGATCCGCATGGCGCGAGCAGCCCGACCGAGCATCCTGTACGGTTTGCGAGGGGTAGGAAAAACCGTTCTTCTCGCCACCATGCGGGATGCTGCGGAGCGCGAAGGGATGGCCGTAGTCGCGATAGAAGCTCCTGAAAACCGATCGTTGCCGGGGATATTGGTTCCTGCGTTACGGGCGGCACTGCTGCGTCTCGATCGGTTAAAACAAGCTTCGGCCGGCGTGAAGCGCGCTCTGCAAGCGCTGGCGGGATTCGCGAAGCTCAAGGTCAAATATGATGATCTTGAGGTCGCGCTGGATTTCGAACCCGAGCCGGGCCTTGCGGACAGTGGCGACCTCGAGACCGACCTGGCCGATCTGATTGTCGCCGTGGGAGAGGCCGCCCAGGAACGAAAAACTGCGGTCGTCCTGGTGATCGACGAACTGCAATATGTGCCAGAGGAACAGCTCGCGGCATTGATTAGCGCGCTCCATCGAGCCAGTCAGAGACAGCTACCGGTAACCATGCTGGCAGCTGGTTTGCCTCAGCTTCTGGGGCAAATGGGGCGAGCAAAATCCTATGCAGAGCGTCTGTTTGAATTCATCGCCGTAGGTCCGCTGGATGACGAGGCGGCGCGGGACGCCATCCGTCTGCCAATCGCGCGCGAAAAGGAGTCCATCGAAAATGCGGCTTTGGATGCAATTTTGGCGCAAACCCAGGGGTATCCGTATTTCCTTCAGGAGTGGGGAAAGCATGGGTGGGATGTTGCTGATGCTTCACCGATCACCGCCGCCGATATCGCAGTTGCTACAAAAAGCGCACTGGCCGAACTGGATGCGAGCTTCTTCCGTGTGCGTTTTGACAGGCTGACGCCGGCAGAAAAGCGATATCTCCGCGCAATGGCAAGCTTGGGTCCTGGTCCGCATCGATCAGGCGATGTCGCTGAAGCTATGGGGGTGAAAGTCTCGAGCGTCGCACCGACCCGCAACAGTCTGATTGCAAAGGGTATGCTCTATAGTCCTGCTCATGGGGACACGGCGTTCACAGTGCCGTTATTCGATACCTATATGAAAAGAGTGATGCCTGAAGCTTAGTCTTGGCAGATGATGGCTGCCTGCTTGTGGAGGTGCGGCCATAAGTGATTGTTATACAACGATAAAAATCTGATAATTTGTATTATGTTAAATCAGTGCCAGCATCCACAAGCGAGTGGCCGCTCACGCACAGAAGTCTGGCGTCAAAAGCCGAACGCACCGAAAAGCTGCTGTTCTCAGGCGGGCTGCCGAAACCCGACAGGTTGGCAACCAGCTGGGTTTCGTGCCTGCACAAAGATGGGCTAAATGCGGGACCAATGGAATCGAGCGAGGGAACTTGCATGATCACCGCCAAGCACATCCCTTGGGAGCCGATCGGCACTTTGCCGGAAGACCGGAAAGACGGCCGTCGCTTGCTGCTCTGGGAGGTTGACCTCCCTGTGATCGGGCGATGGGATAGCGACCGCGAAGGCTGGGAAGATCCCGAAAGCATGCATATCCTGGAAGAAGTCACCTATTGGGCCGACATCAACCCACCCGTGTGATATGGGGCAATACTAAGGACTGGGTTAGCTCCCATATGACGGTGGGCGTCTTCTGCCTCTGCATTTACAAATGTCGACAACCGCCAAAATCTCAGTCGTTCGCGCCTGAAATTCAGGCCTGATGGCCGACCTTCGTTATGATCAATCGCAACGTCATAGGCTTCGACTAATTAGATTTCTCGCTACCCATTTGTGTATCCTTTGGTTACACCGGATCCCATGAAGACCAAGGATGCAGGGCTGAGAATCCGGATTGACCGCGAACTCCGCGAGGCGTTTGTGGAGGCGTGTCGCGGCCAAGACAGGCCTGCAGCCCAAGTTCTGCGGGAGTTCATGAGAGAGTACGTAAGCGCCCACGAGCCGCTTTCGAGCAAACATAAGGGGCCTAGGCCGTCGCATGGCAAGGGGACGGCACATGGGCAATGAGGCTGACACCTGCCGCAAGCATGTCGTTCCCAAGCTCCAGGCGGCCGGGTGGGATAACGACCCGCATTCAATTGCGGAACAGCGCAGCATTACGGATGGCCGCGTCATTCCCATGGGCAAGGGCTTTATCCGAAAACCTCCAAAGCGCGTGGACTACCTTCTGCGTCACACGCGCGACTTTCCGATAGCCGTTGTCGAAGCGAAAGCGAGTTACAGAACCGCCTTCGACGCCGTGCAGCAGGCGCGCGAATATGCTGAGATGCTCGGTCTGAAGTTCGCGTATGCGACCAACGGCGCGGACATCATCGAGATCGATTATTTTACTGGGCGTGAAAACCGGATCTCGGCCTATCCTACTCCGGACGAGTTGTGGCAGCGCTATCAGACCGGATCGGGCATCACGGGCATATCGCAGGTCTCCCAGCTTCTTGCGCCCTACAATCACGACGGGGGTAAGGCGCCGCGCTACTATCAGCAGATCGCCATCAACCGTACCATTGAGGCAATCCTAGGCGGCAAGAAACGCGTGCTCCTCACCATGGCGACAGGCACCGGGAAAACCGTCGTTGCGTTCCAGTTATGCTGGAAACTCTGGTCAAGCCGCTGGAACCGGACAGGCGAGCACCGTAAGCCGCGAATTCTCTTCCTTGCCGACCGGAATATTCTGATCGACGATCCCAAGGACAAGACGTTCGCGCCGTTCGGCGATGCGCGCCACAAGATCGCCTCCGGCGAAATCGTCTTCAGCCGCGAGATGTATTTTGCCATCTATCAGGCGCTCGCCGAGGATGAGCGCCGTGAAGGCCTGTTCCGAGATTACCCGTCGGACTTCTTTGACCTTATCATCGTGGACGAATGCCATCGTGGCAGCGCGCGTAATGACAGTTCCTGGCGCGCGATCCTTGAGCATTTCAAGCCGGCCTTTCAGCTGGGCATGACGGCGACGCCGCTGCGCGATGATAACCGCGACACCTATCTCTACTTCGGAAACCCCATTTACGAGTACAGTCTGCGTCAGGGAATCGATGATGGCTTCCTCGCCCCCTATCGTGTGCACCGGGTTGTGACGGCGTGGGATGCCGCCGGGTGGCGCCCCAGCAACGAGGAGCTTGACCGCTACGGCAGATCGATCCCTGACGATGAGTATCAGACCAAGGACTTTGAGCGTGTGGTTGCACTGCGCGCGCGCACCGAGGCTATCGCGCGCCATCTCACGGATTTCCTCAAAAAGACGGATCGCTTCGCTAAAACCATCGTCTTCTGCGTGGATCAGGAGCACGCGGCCGAGATGCGCGAAGCCCTTGTGAACCTCAACTCGGATCTGGTCGCGCAATATCCCGACTACGTGGTCCGTGTGACGGCCGACGAAGGCGCCATCGGACGAGGGCACCTCTCGCGCTTTCAGGACGTTGAAAAGGAAACGCCGGTCATCCTGACCTCATCGCAGTTGCTGACGACGGGAGTTGACGCGCCGACGTGCAAGAATGTCGTGCTGGCCCGCGTCGTCGGATCAATGAGTGAGTTCAAGCAGATCATCGGACGCGGCACCCGGCTGCGCGATGATTACGGCAAGCTGTGGTTCAACATTATCGATTACACCGGGACGGCGACCCGGATGTTCGCTGATCCGGTGTTTGACGGCGATCCGGCGCGCATCACAGAGGAAGAGATCACCGAAGATGGTGAGACGACTTCGGTTACGGAGACGGAATCCCCGCCCGGGGGCGATACTGACGTGCCGGTGGACGGGGAACCTGGCATCATTGAGCCTTCCACAACCGAACCCCGCAAGTTTTACTTCGACGGCGGACATGTTGAAGTGGTGGCACACCTTGTCCATGAGCTTGATCCCAACGGCAAGCAGCTCAGGGTCGTCAAGTACACCGACTATGCCGCCGAAAGCGTCCGGTCGATCGCAACATCAACGGCGGAGCTGCGCTCGCGCTGGGCCGACGCGGACAAGCGCCGTGACATCATTGAGGCGCTCGCCGAGCGCGGGATCGACTTCGGCGAGCTGATCGAACAATCAGGCCAGCCGGACGCTGACCCGTTCGACCTCCTTTGCCATCTTGCCTTTAACGCGCCGTTGCGAACCCGACGGGAGCGCGCGCAGCGCGTGAAGATGGAGCGGAAGGATTTCTTTGAGCGGTTTTCGCCAGAAGCCCGCGAAATTCTTGATGAGCTGCTCGAGAAATACGCGGATCATGGTGATGCGCAATTCGTGTTGCCGGACGTTCTGCGCGTCCCTCCCATTTCCACCCACGGCCAACCCGCGGAAATTATCAGGCTGTTCGGCGGTGCCGATCAGCTCCGCACAGCCGTGAATGACCTTCAGGAATTGCTTTATGGCCACGCGTAAGAAGAAAGCCGGCAAGAACGGCGCGCCGATGACGACGGCGCAGATGCTGGGAAGTCTGCTCAAATCCGCGCGCGATATAATGCGCAAGGACAAGGGGCTTAACGGCGATCTTGACCGGTTGCCCCTGCTCACCTGGATCATGTTTCTCAAGTTCCTCGATGATCTTGAGCAGCAGCGCGAGGACGAGGCGCTCCTCGGAGACAAGAAGTTCAAAGCCGCGATCGAACCGCCATACCGATGGCGGGACTGGGCTGCGCATCCCCAGGGTATCACCGGTGAAGAGCTGCTCGCTTTCATCAACAACGATGAAGCTATCCGACCCGACGGAACGCGGGGGCCGGGCCTATTCGCCTATCTGCGCTCGCTCTCCAGTACAAATGGCGACAATCGCCGTGACGTCATCGCGACCGTCTTTAGAGGCGTCGATAACCGCATGAGAAGCGGCTACCTGCTCCGTGACGTAATCAACAAGATCGGCGCAATACATTTTACATCGTCAGAGGAGTTGCACACGCTGGGCGCGCTCTATGAGTCGATGCTCCGCGAGATGCGCGATGCGGCGGGAGATTCGGGCGAGTTCTACACACCACGCGCCGTCGTCCGCTTCATGATCGATGTCATCGATCCGCGTCTTGGCGAGATCGTCCTCGATCCTGCGAGCGGCACGGGCGGCTTCCTGGTCGAGGCCTACACTCACCTTGAAAAACAGGTGAAGACCGTCGCTGATCGTAATCGCCTGCAATCTGAGACCATCGTGGGCTGCGAGCCAAAATCGCTGCCCTACTTGCTTTGCCAGATGAACTTGCTTCTGCACGGCCTCGACGCGCCGCAGATCGATCCCGGTAACGCGCTCCGCTTCAAGCTCTCCGAGATAGGCGAAAAGGATCGGGTCGATGTGATCCTCACCAATCCGCCCTTCGGCGGCGAGGAGGAAAAAGGGATTCAGGGAAATTTCCCCGACGATCGCAAGACCGCGGAGACGACGCTGCTCTTTCTTCAGCTCATCATGCGCAAGCTGAGGCGCCAGCTTACGATCGCGGGGCGGCCCGCGCGGGCGGCGGTTGTCGTGCCCAATGGCACCCTGTCAGCTCCCGGTGTTGCCACTCGCATCCGGGAAAACCTGCTTGCGGATTTCAGGATCAAGGTAATCGTTCGGCTGCCGCACAACGTCTTTGCGCCTTACACGGACATCAAGTCGAACATCATCATCTTCGAGCGGGGCGAGCCCGCCGACGAGATTTTCTATTGCGAGCCTTCGCTACCCCTTGGCTACACACTCAGCAAGACAAAGCCGCTGCTCTACGAGTGGATGGAGCCGCTCAAGGAGTTGATCGAAACCCGCAAGGAAACGGAAAGCTCGTGGTCGGTCAAACGCTCGGAGCTGGACGCGAACCTCAATCTCGACATCAAGAATCCGCGGCGCCAGCTCGTGTCACTGGAGGATCGCGGCGATCTTTCGGTGCTCGCCGCGCAACTGCGGTCATTCGCGGACGAAGCCGACTCAATCCATGCAGACCTTGACGAGACGCTCAAGCTCTTAAGCGAAGCTCCCCTTGAGTTGATTGGCAAATATACAGCTGATTCCGATGAACGCATTGGCAGTGATTACAGCGACGAACTCACCCTCGTCGGCGTTTCCGCCGAAGAGGGCCTGACGAGTCCTAAGACGGCGATTGGCAAATCGCCCGGACGTTACAAGGTTTTGAGAACCGGTTACCTTGCCTACAACCCCATGCGCATCAACATCGGCTCGATCGGCGTTGTCCGGGATTCATCGCAGGAAGGCATCACCAGTCCCGATTATGTTGTTTTTTACTGCAGTCCCGATCTTCTGCCGGAGTACGTCTATCATTACCTACGCAGCGAGGCTGGAAGGCACGAGATCAACCTCAAAACGAAGGGTTCTGTCCGCTTCAGGCTCTATTACGAGCAGCTCGCGCAGATATCGATCCCCGTGCCCACTGACGTTGCGATTCAGCAGCGTTTTGTGAATGCCTGCAACAGGCTCGAAGGCCTCAGACGCATGGTCTCCTCATCGGAGGGCTCGGTCGGCGACTGCCTCAATGCCGCGACTCGTGCGGCTTTTCTTCCACACAATTCCGACCAGAACCTTCTAGCGCAATTGGCCGAAAGGGAAGCGTCAGATGACGCCGATGTCCACGAGGAGGCAGCGTGACGGGGAGCCGACAGTCGGGAGAACACGCCGCCATTTGCGTGAGCTCGCACGGAGATGGGCGTGCCGGGTGCGCGAGCAGCAGCGGAACAACGTTCCCGGCGCGATGATGCCGATGATCTCGGAAGGATCGAACCCCTTTACCGTATCCGCCCGGCTAGCGCCCGACGAAACCGGCGAGCGTGTTCGGCGCGGGCAGTCCGAAGACCTGGCCAAGCGCCGCCGGCTGGGGCGCGAGCAGGCGCTTCGAGGGCGTGACGAGATAGTTGCCCTCGGCCGTGACATCGATGGTGAGCGTTCCGTCGCGCCGCGTGGTCATAACGCGGCGAAGCGGCTGCCGGAGCGATTCTGCGGGCTTCGACCAGTCGGGGATTCCGATCGCCCGGTTCGCATACCAGCCGAGGGTTTCTTGGGTGCCATATTGCTTGGGACCATCGGAGAAGATGACGAGTTGCGGCCGGCAGAGCCGGAAGAGTTCATCACAGCAGCCATTCTCGCGGCCGTGGTGCGAAGCGACATAGACGTTGACGGTCGGTAGCATCGCGCGGAAGGCAGGGCGTTCAAGCAGCTTACGCCAGCCGGCACGTTCGAGATCCCCGCCGAACAATATGGTGAAACCGCCGAAGCATACGAATACGGCGAGGCTGAGATTGTTGGTGTCGTCGAAGTCGATGCCATAGCAGTTCCAGAAGGCGTGCCACTGCACGCCGCCGAGGTTATGCGACCAGTCGCCGATCATACCGTCCCCGAAATGCTGGAGGATGGCGGTCGCCGCGTTAACGCCATCGCGCATCCCGCACTCGGCCTTCATTGATCGGAGCGCGCCGGCGCTGACCGTTGAATTGCTGACAATTGCACCGAGCGGACAGTTTCGCCATACATAGGGCAGATCCTCGCAATGATCTTCGTCGAGGTTCATTAGCACCAGCGTGTCGATGCGCTTGCCATGATAGGCTACTGATGGAAACCAGGCCCGTTCGACGCTGAGGCCGCAATCAAGCATCAGACGATGACCTTGAGGCCCGGAAATCACCGTGCAGCCGCCGTGGCCCACGTCATGAATATCGATACGCATTATGGCCCCCGATCGCCCTTCAGCATGTTCCGTTCAACTTGGTTGACTCTCTCGGCATTCAAGCCGTCTCACAAGTTCTGTTCCTGTATTGTCCATTGAGTCTTCCGTTCGCGTGATTTGCCGCTGATCTGCACTAGCTGCCCGACAGCACCTGCGCGTAAGCAGTGGCACCGGTAAGCTCGCATTGTGCCAGCAGCCGCTGACCGTAAGCGAGTGAGGCATCCTCGACGAATGGCTTGGTGATATAGAATATCCAGATCAGCGCCACCAATGCCAGCCCTCCGCCGAGCACGACCCCCGTCTCGAGCTTTGGCGATGTCCATCCACCCCACCAGACGAGTGCAACATCGGCAGCGAGCGCGACGGCCAAGATGATGAGCGCGAACGGCTTGAGACCCCTCAGATTTCGCCGGAAACCATAAGCTATGTTCTCGTCGAGCAGCAGCGACTTGCTCGCATTCTGCCGCGTATGTTCGAGCAGCCAGATAACCGCCGACAAATATTGATCATGCGCTTTTGCGGCGTCGCGTCGTTCCTGCTGCACTGTCGGCAGAACAACGCCGTGGCTGGAGAGATAGGCATGGTAACGGGCCTTCGTCGCCGCCGGCAGGGTTGGATCGTCGTAGCTGAGGAGCTTAGCGCTATGCGATCGACCAATCGCCGACTTCCAGCGATCTTCAAGCCGGCGACCACGTTGACGCGCAAGCTGCGCCAACAGAAAGGTCACGCCACAGGTAACAAGCAGCGATGCCAAGGCGCCGAACAGGCTCCAGATCTTCGGATACCAGATCGCGACCAAAACCAACATCGGGAGGATCGTGAACAGCGCCGGCCTCAACCGCGCATTGCGATCATAGCGATCGAAATTAAGCTCCTTCATAATTGCTTCAATCGCCATCGCCATCCCTCCCATTCGCCGCCGCAATTGACAGTATTTCGGCCCCCCCCACGGCTTCGGCCGTCAATGCTGTGTAACCGGTGGGTGTATGAATCAACATCAGCAGCGGACCCAACTGGGCCATTGCCAGTATGGCGCCCGTCGCGACATCGGTTCCGGATGGACCACCCGGTTGCAGATGACTGTGCCAGGTCCCGACAACCTGCAGCGTTCCGCGGCTCGATTGAACCACTGCATCGATCAACGCCTTGAGCCCGCGCGTTCCGAGCACAAATTCGGCCGGAGACCGTGTGCTGTCCTCCGGCGCCGGCAGGACGTCGACAATCTGAAAGCAATTGCCGATCTGCGAATAGCGCCCGATCAAGACACCGCCGGTCTCTACGCTCTGCCAGCGCTTGATGTCCGCCTCGATCGCGGCGTCGACCCGGGGATGAATCCGGATCGCTGGCTGATCAGGGGTTGCTCGCTCCACCACGATCCACGGCGCTATCGCAATCCGTGACCAGTGCTGACTCATTCCGTCATCGCCCAGCCGCCCCAGGCGGACCTCGCCGCACAACGGTAAGGCGTTACGCTGGATCTCGGCGATCGCCATCGCCATGGATGCGGTACATGCCGAAAGTTGTGCGTCTGACAGCTTAAAGGACAGCGTCGAACAACCCTGACCGATCTGGATCGCTTCCGCCTCGGCACTGAAGATGACCTCTGCAAGCTCGTTGTCCTCCCGGATGACGTTGTACGCCTCGGCCATCAGGTCGCTGGCGTTGGGATTTGCGCCCGGCCCTTCGATCCCCAGGAACGCGGCTCTGCCCGCGCCCAGCAGGCAGGCCTCGACGAGGCGCGGCCGGTCAACCCAATCCGTATGCGCATAGGCTTCCCGGACCACCGCCGAACCCGTGGTGTTGACGATCATGGTCGTCCCCGTGGGCGAAAGCGCGGTGCGGCCGTCCGCGTGGAGCGGCAGTGCAAGCGCGTCCACGTCGAGCCGCGTTGGTTCGGGGCCGAGACTGGCCACCATCTCTGCGACGCTGTAAGTCTTCGAAATCATATATAGCGAATGCCGCTCGCCATCGAAGGGCAGCGCGGCATGCCGCGCGAAATTGTGCGGCTCGAGGAGATCACGATCAACCAGGACGCCCGGCGGGCGGCCGGTTCGCGTCAGGTGGAGCGCGAGCTTCGACCCCACGCTGCCGCAACCGATCAACGTCCATGGCAGAATGGGTGCCGCAGGATCGTCCCCCGAGGTACGCCGCAGCACCGCAGCCGATGGGGTATCACGATGGCCCAATAGGCGAACCGCGGTTTGCGGATTGAGGAGGTCGCCGCCCTTGCCGACTTCAACCAGATAGCCGCAGGTCTCGATGATGCTTCCCGTCCCGACCACGGGATAGGGCCGACGCGGCAACAGCAACATCACGACCGGGACAATGATGTCGATCGGCTGCGCGGTGAGGCGCGATGCGACATGGTTGAGCTTCGCATCGAGAAACTCCAGGCACCCATAATCTGCGGCACGCGCCCGCAGATCGGCCAGCGTTGCGACGTCCTCGGGCCGATAGCGATCGGCCACCTGCAGCTGACCGTCAGGTGCCCTGCCAGCCCAGGCCGCAATCGCAAGGCCCATGCCGCTGTCCTCGTTGGGCCTGAAACCTCGCCGCGCAAATAACCGGGTGTCGTTCGGGCCGAACGGGCGCGGTTCGACCGGAATATGCAGCCGATAATGGCCGATCTCTCCGCGGGTGTAGATGTACGCGCTCATCATATAGGCGGCGCCGCCCTTGCGCTCGACCAAAGCATGCAAGGCTGCTGAATCGACGACCGCGACGTCGTGGATATGGTCGCGCCGGACCGCCTCCCAGCCCGCCGCGGGGTTGTTGAGCTCAAGCGCGGAAGCCTTTTCCAGCCACTCGACCAGCTGATCGATCAACCCGATGAACCCGCGCGTCTGGATCAGTTCGCGCGGACTTCCTGCGACGAGGCAGGGGACCGGCGCCGCACCGGCGCGCGCTGGGTTGAGGTGCGGATGTGACCGATCGAAATCGGCCCGCAGTTCGACGGCCGGCGCCGACAAGGGATAGAGCGATGGGAACTTCAGTATCACCGTTTCGACCACCCTGACCCCGGCAGGGCTCTGGCCGACCGCGCGCCACGTTGCCGGCATCTCGGTGCGAATGTCGATCGCGCAGGCGATCTCGCCGCCTGCACAGGCGTCGATATTTATGCGAACGACCGATGGATGCACGCTGGCCTGGCGCAGCGCGCGGGCGACCGGGATGGGGATCGGCGCCGTGGGCGCTGCGCTCGAAGCGGTCACCCGTGCGCCAGCGCCTCGGAGCCAACCCCGGTCGCATACAGCCCGGCGGCGATCAGGCTGGCGCGCTTGAGCTTGGGGCCGGCCCAATTGGTCTCGATCACCAACGGCTCATCGCCGCTGCCATCCGAAACACAACGAAACTCGCCCCCTACCGGTTTCACCATCGCGACATATTCGCGCTTCGCGCGGATGCACGGCGGATCATTGTCGTCATCCTTGATGGGGCAGGAGCTGGCGATCACGATCGCGCCCGGACGGGCCTGTCCCAACGCGGACCGTGCGTCGGGCGACACCTTCGCCTCCTCTCTTTTCTTGGACCAGCTGTCCCACGACAGGCTATGCCACGAGCAATGGTGCGGCGCGATAAGGATGTCGTAGGCCAGCACGTCGGGAGTCCACTTATGCTTCGCCCACAACCTCTCCCAGATCGCTACCTCGGCGTCGCCGCCGACGAGATAGCGCGCGGCCTGCGGCTGGGTGCCGGACGCGAGCGTCAGCTGTACGATGACGCTCGAATCATTCTTCGATAGCACCTCTTCCTCGGCATCGTCCGCCGGCGGGAGCGGCCCCAAAAGCCGCGCCGAAAAGCTGCTGTCATAGACGCCGTCGATCGTCGAGAAGGTCTCGTCGACGTTGATCAGGATCGCACCAAGAGCATCCGTCTTGCCGTCGATATCCTCGCCCAGGATCTTTATCCGGTCGCCAGCATTCGCGAACCCCCAGTGCTTGAAATAGGCGACCCGGCGCCGTGCTTCCGTCGCCCACGCGGCGGCGTCATCGCACAGCACATGCGACTTGCGGTTCGCGCGGCGAAAGATGATCGGCGAGGACCACATTTCGCGGATGAGTATCTTGTCGTTGGATTTCGACCAGCTTTCTGGCGTCCCGAGGTGGAAATGGTTGCGCAGACCGGTGACGTGGTCGGCATCGGGATGTGTCAGCAGGAAGGCGTCGACATAGAGGCGACCGGCCGCATCTGTCTTGAGCCTGCTGCGCAGCTGCGCCGCGACATCGGCCGCCTCGCCATCGGGATCATCCGCATCGGCGCGGATGCGTATGTCGATCAGGATCGTGCGTCCGCTTTCCAGTTCGACGAGGGTCATGTCGCCGTTGCCGACTCGGAAGTGGGTGGTGGTTGCCGCCATTTCTATATTCCCTTTCAATCGCTTGCGCTTCGGCGGCGCCCCGTCTCCCTGCCGCGGGAGCGTCGTCTCAACATTATATATACCTAATGTTAACCAGAAAATCTAGCATGATGGATTGCGCTGGACCCTGATGGCCTTAAGTTATACATTAAGTGCTCCGAGGTGACGATTGGATGCGGAAGAGCGCATTGCTGGTGAACTATATGAGGTCCGGTTGTCTGGCCGCCGCTGGCGTATCGCCATGCGGAAATCCGACTGGGACCATCTCAACACCGCCATTCCGGCCGATGCCCATTTTCGCTTGCGCAGCGCTCTCGACCATTTTTGCGCACATGGCGGCGACAATCTGCCCGAGCAGCTTTTTCACCCCGTCCCCGGCGCGCAATCCGCGAGGCTGGAGGAGTTTGTCGCGTTCGGCGTCCATGTGATCGGTCGACGCGCCACCGAAGATCCAATCCGAACATTCTTTGTAACGGAAGTGCGCTCGTCGGCCAGCGAACCCGCGCCGGCGGCAACGCCGCAGGCGGTTCAGGGCGACCTGCCGTTCCATCACACCCATTCGAGAGGAGCAGAACGATGAAATCAGACAAGGCAAACAGCATTAGCCAATGCGATGCCGATGCTTATGCCGCGAAAGCGGCGGAGGCCGCGTTCATCCTACTTGCGCAGACCGAGATGCAAAAGATCATGAACCGCAAGGGCCTGCGCTATCGCGACCTGTCGCGGCGGATGGGGGTCACCGAAGCCCGCATCAGCCAGATGTTCGGAGACACGGCCACCAACCTGACGATCAAGACAGTCGCCCGCGTGTTCCATCACCTGGGCGAGACAGCCTATTTGACGACACTCGAGGAGTTTGAACGGCAGCTCGCAGAAGCGCGGGGCGCGCACACCGACGACAATGCGCACCGGTGGACGGTTGTCGGGCTCGAGTCGGATAAATTCCAGATGGCGGGCGACGTCGCGCTCGCCGATGCGCCAACGGCCGCCGACGTATCAGCATCGAACCGTTCTTTCGAGCGCTGGCTGCGCGCGGAAGCAGCGCTACCCCGGCGCACCGCCGCCGCGGCCGCTTGAGGAGCGCGACTTGGCTCAAGATCCTCACGCAGCCGATGCCACCGTCTACAATAATCTGGTTTCGCGCGCGCATCTCCGGACGATCCGACTGACCACCAGCAAGTTCGAACTTAAGCCCGAGGCCCTCGGGCTCGATCCTGATGGCTGGCGCAACGGAATCAGCGCTGCCTTGGCGCAAAGCTTCCTCGAAGCGGAGTCGGGATCACTTTACGGCATATTTGTGTTCGACGTAGTCTGCCGTCAGGGGCGAAAGCGCGTGCTCGGCATTAATGCGACCTATCTGACCAACTACCGAGTAGAAGGAGATTGCGACGATAAGACGTGCGAGCTCTTTCTCGAGCGTGTCGGGAAGATCGCCACCTATCCCTATTTCCGGACGCTTGTCGCGACCCTGACCTCGCAGGCCGGGCTGCTCATGCAGCCCTTGCCAATCATGGGAGTTGCGCCGCGAAGCATTGAGGGCGCAAGCATCATGGATGACATACGAACGCGAAAACCCGCCTTACCGAAAAGTTGAGCCAGCTCACGGACAGCCGTATCGTCGAGCCACACGCCTAGAAGACGAGTATCACCGTTTGTTCGCAATTGCTGAAGACGTGCTGCTCGTACGTGAGCGCGAAGCTGCTGCAGGGCCTGCTACGGGCTCTACAGCACCTTACCGAAACCAACCTCCTAATTCCCAAAGGTCCCAAAGGTCCAACAAGACCGACGAACGCGGCAAACGCCGAAATGCTTGACGGAGCGTTTGTCAGCTACTGAATATGGCTTGGAACGAGGCGAAGGCGCCTATCGGGTGCGAGACCGCTGGATAGGTGGGTGAACCTTCGACGATTCCTGTCGGGTGGACACGATGTCAATGGGCTTTCGGTCACGCATTTCCCTGACCATGGCAGGGCGAATTTGATCACCTCGGTCGACGTGGTTTTGCAGTTTCGTGGTCGCGACCTTCATAACACGCGAGATCGCTTCGGGATTGTCGAACAATGCGGTTCGCACGACCGCCTCGATGATCCGCAGCTGACTTTGCGCGGCTCGCTCGTTTCTGTCTCCGGACGCCGCAGGTCGGGATCGCGCCGGTCGCTCGCGAGCCTGTGACTGATCTCGGCCGGACTCCAGGCTGATTGATGGAACAGCAGCCGGCGCGATACTGTTGCGGCTCTTGTCTCGCCGAAGTCGATCCAATTCTTGTAGATCGCGTTCGTTCGGCCGATATCCTCGTACTTCCAAGCCTTGGCGACTGGCCTCGAGCCACGCTGCCCGGCGAAAGGCTTCGCTGCCAGTGACATGAACATTTGACCACCCGCGATGCCGGGCGATGGCGACGAGATCACGCACGACCTCCTCACTCTCGCTCGAGGTGACAAGACGCCGTCCTTGGTCCCGAAATGCAGGCTCCTTCGCCTGGGCCGTCGTGAAGTAGGCCGGTTCGCCCGACCATTTGCCGGTCGACGAAAAGTAGCGCTTTTGCAGGGGCTCCGGTATGTCGCCGGCAGAAATTGATCGGGGCTGAACCCCCGCCCGCTCCTTGCCTTTGTCAGAGGTGCCGGGATCCTTGGGAATGTCGTCACGCGTGTCTTTCCCAGAACGCGGTACGGACTGACCTTCACCAATCGAAATGGCATTGGCGCGCTTCCTGGCGCCCCGCGAATTCTCGGGCTTCTCAGCGGACATGAGCTGTCCTTTCCTGGATAATGGATGTGGATGGCTGCCCGACCGGTGGCAAAAGTGCCCGCTCGACCATCGCCGACACGAAGGCGATCGCGGCGGCCTCGTCGCCCGGGGGCGGCAGTTCGGCCAGGTCGCCCAGAACCAGCATGTCATCCGTGATTTCGGCCGCACCTGCCAGCTCGGCGTCGGTCATTTCCCGCATCACAATTTCCTCCTGTATGGTCCCGCCCGAGCTTGTCGCCGGCTGCTGTGAGACCCCGCTCAGACCGGGTGTGCCAGCGCCCTGCCGCGCAGGTGGGGAAAGCATTGCCGCGATTGGACGGGCGGACGGCACAGGCGGAGCAACCACCCGCCGCGTGAAGCGCGGCATCCGGTAATAGGCGATCTTGCGCCCTCGAATTGGGGGGATGCCGGCGCGAAGGAGCAGGAGCTCGTTCTTCGGCAGCTGCATGAGCTCTTGCGGCAGTAGGAGCGCGCGGCGCTGATCAGATTCCGAGATGCTCCGGTTCGCCAGTAGCCCGTGGATGGTACGGCTGCGGGATTTCACGTTCATCGTGAAAAAGCCGAGCCGTTCGGAAAGTTCGTTCGCGACCTTTAGCTCCTTGGGCGTGAAGACAACCTCAAGGCCGCAATTGGCGATAATCTCGTCGGTGACATCGGGACCGTAGATTGCGCGAAGCTGGGATCGGCTCTGAATGACCGGAACCAGGCGCAGGCCATAGCCGGCGACGTAGGAGAAGCCGCTCGCAATCACCGAGGCTTTTCCGAGCCTGGCGAACTCGTCGAGCAGGACCAGGACCGGGACATTGCTCGCGTCCTCAGGAAGGTCGCGGGTGTTGAGATCCACGAGTTGCTGCAGGAACAGACTGTAGATCGGCGCGATGCGGTCGATATTGTCAGGCGACACGCCAAGGTAAATCGACATGCGCCGACGCCGCACCTCGCGCAGGTCGAAGTCGCTCTCCGAGGTGGCGGTATCGACCATGGGGTTGAGCCAGAGATTGAGCCGTGCGGTGATGGTCTGCTTGATCCCGGAAAAGGTGTTGTCCGAGGCCGAGGTGAAATCCTGGATCGCGGACACGCAAGCTTGGCTGAGGCGCTGGCCCACCCTGCGGGCTTCCTGAAGCGCTGCGGGAAGATCGCTCTTGGGATCGCCAGTCGTGAGGCGGCGGTATATCTCGCCGATGGTGAAGGGCAGGCCCGGGTTGGATGCGACCAGGGCGCCGACGCCGACAAAGGCCGCTCGCGCAGCTTCCGCCCAGAAGGGATCGGATCGCTCCGGCGCGGGGAAAAGCATGCCCGCGATCTTCTGCAGCTCGTTGACGACCTCGATGTCATCAGTCCGCCTGATGTGCGCCAAGGGGTTGTACCGCGCCGTCCGGCCCTCCGCGTCGAGCGGATCGAACAGATGCACGGCCTGGCCGGCACGCGCACGATACCCCGCGCTTGCGCCCCAGTTCTCCCGTTTCACGTCGAGCACGACCACCGAATCTGGCCAGGTCAGCAGATTGGGAATGACGACGCCCACGCCCTTGCCCGCGCGTGTGGGCGCCTCGAGCAGAACATGTTCGCTCCCGCCGAATATCAGGAAACGTCCAGCCTTGCGGCCGACAACGATGCCGGCAGCGGCGCGAAGGCCCTCCCGCCGGATCTCGCCTTCGCGCGCAAACCGCGCGGTGCCGTGCAATGCCGGCCCGCGGCGCAGAATCCCGATTGCGAGGAGCCCGACCACAACAGCGCCCGCCAGCGCCCCGCGCTTTAACCAAAGAATAAGCAGCGGGTCCGCCCGATAGTACCACAACCACGCGGGCAAGGCCGTGATGTCGGTGTTGGGGCCGAGCTGGCCCATCCCAAAGAGGGCAACCAGCACGGCGATGGCGCAGCACAATAAGATGCCGCCGGCAACGGACAGGCCGATGATCCAGAAGTTACGCTGCACCGGCATCGCCCACCTTCGGGTGGAAGTAGACCTCTTCGACCTCGAAGCGGCCGCCATGGCGCCGGGTCTGGACGACCACATCGATGAGCATGCGCAAAAGTCCGCGGATATCATCGCGCGCGAGATCGCGGCCGCCCTCGGATTCCTTGACGAGCAATGTCAGCTGCTCGAAGGCGCCCGCGGCCGAACCGGCGTGCACCGTGGTGATCGAACCAGGGTGCCCCGAGTTGACGTTGCGCAGGTAGAAGAAGGCGGTGCCGTCGCGCAGCTCCTGTAACAGGATGCGGTCGGGGCGCATGCGCAGCGCGCTCTCGAGCAGCTGCTTGGGACCGACCTTTGCAAGGCCCTGCCCTTCGCTCGAATAGACCATGTGAACGACATTGCGATGGGGCACGATGAGTTCGCGCGTGTCCTCGATCGTAAGCAGCCGCTCGTCGGGCGGGATGAGCTGGATGAGTGCTTTCGCCAAGGTCGTCTTGCCGGACCCGGTTGCGCCGCTGACCAGGATATTCTTGCGCGCG
The DNA here is from genome assembly GCF_002431195.1 of Sphingobium sp. UBA5915. Taxonomy (NCBI): domain Bacteria; kingdom Pseudomonadati; phylum Pseudomonadota; class Alphaproteobacteria; order Sphingomonadales; family Sphingobiaceae; genus Sphingobium; species Sphingobium sp. UBA5915. Next base: position 87,405 of record NZ_DJDV01000100.1, read on the forward strand.
GCGACCGCGACCTTGAAGAAGGCCGGCCAGTCGCCCGCGTCGCGAAGTGCCACCAACTCAGTGTCGGTTTCGGTAAGGCCCCGGGCGCTCGCGCGCGTCGTGTCAAAGAGGCCAGCGCGCGCGAGCTGGTCGATCGGCAGGGTTACGGTCGAGGGCTTGCGTATCGTAAAGGACGGGCAGCCGCTCGGCGTCACCGACGGGATCACGATCTGGCAGCGCTCGCCGCCTGGAAGGACGGTCGAACAGATCGGCGTCTGCCCATCGATGTCCTGGTGCGTGAAGCTTGCCGCGGCCACGGCGAGCGTTCCAAGCCACTCGCTGTCGAGTTCGGACAGCTCATGCCATCGCCACCCCTGCCGGTCCTCGACCCCCGCCTCGCCCGGGCGGTTGATGACGAGCTCGGTCACATCATCCGGCTCCAGCAACGGAAGAAGCGGTTCAAGATAATGGCGAAGGACGGCGGTATCGCGCATGGCTTACCGCCGCAGCTCCAGATTGTAGACATCGGCGAAGTTGAAGTCCTTTGCGACGAAGATACCGACCTCCTCGCCCTGGTTCTTTTTCAGCACCGGCCGGATGTTGATGTTGTTCTGGAGCGCGATCGCGGCCCCTTCGCTCGGCGCGCGCGTGACATTGTTGAAATTGCCGTTGCCGCTCGATGCGGCCTGCCCGGCAATATAGGCGGCGTCATCGACGAGCGAGAGCAGGAGCGCGCCGCCGAACCGTGCCCAGAAGAAGCTGTCGACCGCTCCGGCGAGCCCGGCGCGGCCGAGCGCGTCTGACCCAGGCGAGGCAAGGTCGATGCGGACGCCTTGTGGCGTCACCGCCCGGGTCCAAAGCACAAAGAGGCGGTTCTGCCCCTGTTGGATGCCCCCGCGATACTCGCCGAGCACGCGCGTGCCCTTTTCCATGAGCACGACCCGGCCATTCTCGGAGTACACGTCCCGTGGAATCAGGCAGGACGTGTATCCAGGCTGCGCGGAATTGATGGCCGTCTGAAGGGTACAGGGGATCAATGTCCCTGCGGTGATCAGAAAATTGCGATTGGGGAGCATCGAGGCTCGCGCTTCGCCTACGGCTGAGCTTTGTCGCAGCAAATCCAGCGCATTGGGCGCACCGCCCTCAGCGCTCCCTAGCGTTCCTGAATTTTCGGTCGGTTGCGCGCCCGAGGCCGCCGCCGCCGGACCTTGCGAGGTCTCCCCACCGAGATCGCGCCCGCCATAGGCGATGAGTGTCGATCGTCGCGCCTGGTCGGCCAGGTTCGGCCGGGCGCCCGTCCCTCCTGTCGGTCCTGGCGCCGCACCGGGCTGCATGGCAGGGACGATCTGACCGTCGGGGCCAGGAACCCCTGCTGCAGGATTGAGCACCGGTGCGTTGGGGTCGTTCCCCGCAGCGCCCAGCGGTCTCGGCTGCGGCGCGACCGCCGCGTAATCGACGGTTTCCCGCGCCACGATATCGCGCCGCTCTTGGGCCGCCCCGCCCGGTGCAGTGAGGTCACGATTGGAGGCCTGTTGGCTCGTTCCGGAATTAACCCACAGGATGCCGAGTACCATCGCCGTGCCGGCAAAGATGAGGGCGGTATTGCGCTTGGAAGGCGTCATCCCCCCGATCGGCTCGATTCCCCGCTCGTGAAGGATTTCGTCTTTTTCCGGCGTGAGATCGGCGCTCGGCAGAGGGCGCGAAACGGAGGATGGATCTTCGACCATGGCTCATTCCTGCGGATGTGTGATGGTGCGCTCGACATGGGGCGACCCGGTGTTCGTCCAATGATCGACCCCATAGGGTTCTGGCGCCTGATTATAGATGCACAGCACCTCGCCGCCTCGCCGAAGGCGGAGCTGACGCGCCACGAGATGGACGACGACGAATTCGTCGCGGACGTCGAAGGGGACCAGCGTCTCAGACCCGTCCGGTCGCACGAGATAAATGGCCGGGACCTCGCGGTTTGCCGGGAACCGCAGCACCGTGAACTGACCGTTGTCGGAGACCTCCGACGGCTGAAGGTCGCCGGAGCCCTGCACCTTGTAGTTCATGTTGCGAGGCCCCTCGACGACCGCATGATCGAGGGCGCCGCGAACGGCCCGGCCCTCCAAGGCCGCTGCCTGCATGGCAATCTGTGCAGCCCTGAGACGCTCGGCGCGGTCGGCGTCGTCCCTGGGATATCGGAACCGCACCTGAAAATAGGCTTGGCCGTTGCGGCCCGTGATCGGACCGCTGCGAGCGGTCAACTCGAACGCATAGCTGCGCAATTCGCCTCCGCGCGACGTGGTGACGATGAGATTGGTCGGTCCGGCACGCTCCCGCGGCTTGAGGAACAGGATGTGCCCGGCGACGGCGACCTCCCAAGATATGGTGTCGCCCAGCGCGACGTGCTGGATCGTCTCATCGTCGCTCAGGACAATCTGTGTTGCGGTCCGGAACGTGCCGACGATCCGATAGACCTCGGCCTCTTCATATTCGACGAACTTGACGCGCGGGTCGGACGGACCACCTCGCGGAACTTCGACAGCGTGCGCCGCCGACACAGGCACCAGCGCGCAAATGATGGCGGCGGAGAGCGCCCTCATCGGATCACCTCCGGATCGGCACGATAGTTTTCGACCTGGAATCCCAGCGGGTTCCGGTAGCGATCGCCTTCCGCCATGGGCGCGTTGGCGTAGGCGAACGTGATCGTGGCGATCCAATCGCTGTTCTGAGTGTCGGTCTCGGTCTGGACTGTCCGCGTGAACCGCACATTGGCGACGCGATCGTTGATGAAGGCGATGTTGCGCACACGCGCCTGCACGACCGCATTCTTGCCCCAGACATTCTGGGGACTCGCACCATTATTGCTGCTGTAGAAGCGTGCCCAGCGCTGCTGTTCGGTCGGTTGCGAAAGGATCGTCACGAACCGAAAATTTTCTTCGGCCGCTGCCGGGATCCAGCTTTCGCGGGTTCTCACATACTGGGCGAGGAAGTATTTGGTGACCGCCTCATCGTAGCGCATCGGCCGCTGGGTGAGCGCGGTCTGGACATCTACCGCGCCGGTGGTCTGGTTGACGCGAATAACATAGGGCACGACAGTCTTGAGAGGCGTCAGAGCCGCAACTGCGAAGATCGATGCTGCGGCCAGGAGTGAGGCGATGGCCGCGATGCTCCAAGCGATGCGGGTCGAGCGCAGCGCGTTCCGGATCCTGTCCTGATCCCAGCTTCGTGCGTCCCGGAAATAGCGCTGCAGCCCCGACGCCGGCACCGCCTCCGAACGGTCATCAGCAACTCGCATAGTGCGGTCCCCTTGGTGCAAACGAGATCTTGTCGTCCGAGGTAGACGGCGACGGCACGGCGGGCGGCGGGGGCGGATCGCCGTCTCGTGGGTGGGACAGGGGTGGTATGGGCGGCGCAGCTCTTGGTGCCGTGGTGGCAGGCACTGGCGAGCCAGGCAGGACGCTTCCGTAGATGTTCACGTCTCGCAGGTGACGGCCATTGCAAACCGCGAGCTTCTTGGGCCCGGAAGCACAGCCCGCGACGCCGAGCACAGCTAAGCCACCGACCAGGCAAGCGACGCTGCGGCGGAAGCTCGAGGCGGAAATTCGCGGAAAAAGGAAAGTCATGATGATGCCTCACTACGCCGCTTCGATGGTGCCGCCGCGACGAGCGGCGCGCTCCAAGTTGCGACTGTTGCGCATGACGCGACGCTGTCGGAAGGGAGATGCCATCGTCCCCCAAGCCGTTCCGGCGAAGGCACCCACGCCGGCAGCGGCACCCCCGGCTATTCCCGTCGCGATGGCCGGAGCCTGGAAGAAGAAAATAGTCCCTAGAAAGAGATAAACCGCGAAGATTACGGCAGCGATCGTAACATCTGAGTTGGTTTCCGCTTCAGCCAATGCCGATGCACCAAGATCAGATACTAGTGTTGTGATCGCAATAATTACGGCCATAAGGACGATGTAGTTGAACGCCTGGCCCAGCCATCCATGGAAGAAGCGTCGCGTTGGCTCAAACAACGCCAACGCGATAAAAATCGGTCCCAAAGCGATAATGATTGCAAGGGCGACCTTTGCGAAGATCGTGATCGCGAAGCCAATCGCTGCCGAAAGGCCAGCCACCGCGTAGATCACTATCGCCAACGTCAGAAGCACAAGCTTCCACGGGTTGATATCGAGATAGGTCTCCGCTTCCGCCCTGATCAGCCGGATCACGTCATCAACTTGACTGAAGTATTGGTCGAAAACTGCGCCAGCGGTGCCGATCGTCTTCCCGGCTAGGGCTTGAGCTATCGCGTCAGGCATCCCGTGAAAAAGGGGTTCGGTAATCCATTCGGAATAGGCGACTGTGGTGGCGGCCATGTATAAGAGACAAAGTTTGACCATGCGCGCGAATAACTCGCCCCAAGGTTCGCTGATGATGCCTCGCATCACCATGAAGCCGAACAATACAATGTAGATCACGAGGCCCGCAGCTAACGGTCCGCGAATTACGTCGACAACGTTTGACAGCCGCTCATTGAGAAAAAGGTCGAGCTTGCCGTCAACATTGTCGTAGATCGTCGAAAATATCGTCGAGGACATATGGTGGCTCCGTGACCTTCAGCGGCCCAGAGACTGTTCAAGTTTTTTAGCGTTCTCCACGCTCTTGGCGTTGCTGCATTCCTGCGGGTCGCCATGCGTACCATTGGTACAAGCCTCCAAAATGCTCGACCTCTCTTGGGGTGAGTTGGCGAGTTCGTCCTTCCCTTTGGTTTCGTGGCAGGCGCAAAGTGGTAGGGCCGCTAGAAGAGCGAAGGCTACAGACTGCCTTGTCATTGGGTATCACCAAGAGATTGTTCGAGCTTCGCGAGGGACTTCTCGCCCTGGCGTTGCGACCGAAGACGATCCTCCGCATCCTGCCTCATCCGCAGCGCCTGCAATTGCAGAGCATCGTTCTGGATATGGGCATTTTCGACCCCTACCCTCGCCTGGATATCCATGACCTGCTTGGCGTCCGAAGCCGTATCCAGCGAGGTTCTCAGTTCTTCGAGCCCGGCGGTGCGCTGAGCCGACACGCCATAGGCCGCCTCCGCGATCGCGGCGTCGCGCGCTGCGAGGTCGCCGTTCCGCAAGAGGTTGTCGCGGGAAGCGCGCTCATACGCCGACGCACCCGGCCGCAATTCCGGCAAAGCGATACGGTTGGCGTCCCGGATACGGGTCGCGGAGCTCCCGAGCGAACCCAGGCTGGCATTGTCCGACGACATCAGCCGACTGATGTCACGGGCTTCCCGCGGCAGAAGGTGGCGCATGGCATCGGTGGAAAGAGATGATGCGATGCCGTTGACGTCGGTGACCTGGTTGAAGCTGCCATAGAGCTGCTTCGCTTCTGCGATCTGCTCCTTCCCCTGATCGATCATCGACAGGGTGTTCTTCACCGTGGCCAGCGCCTGCAGATAACCGGAGCTGTCGTAGACGGGGATACCTTGCGCGACTGCAGGCCCCGCCATTCCTAGGGCGATGGTGCCAAGTGCTGCGTATATGCCCTTACCCATAGCTCATCCTTTCCTGATCGATGCAGACCGACGCTGCTGGTGAAAAAGAGGCAGCCATTTCGCCGAGTCGTCGCCGACATCAGCGCGAATGGCATCGAGGAGCGTCACGGTTTCCGTGGTGCCCGAGAGCACCGCGAGCTCGTCGGAGAGGCCGCCCAGGTCCAGTTCCACCACGATCGAGTCATGACCCTGCTTGATGAGGAAGCGGCGAGATTCCGGGTTCAGGTCGTGACGGACGAGCTTGAATTCCGCCTGGGTCAGGCCCAGCCCGTCGATATAATCCGTTTCACGCCCATAGGGGTTGGGCAGCAGGATCTTGGTCGCGACCTGCTCCATGATACTGTGCGAGATATCCGAGCGCAGCGCATCGGCCGGGCTCTGCGTGCCGAAAACCAGGAAGGCGTTCTGCTTGCGGTAGGTCTTCAGGCCATCCTGGGCAAAGGCGCGGAAAGCGTCATCACCCAGCGCCTTCCAGAACTCATCGATGTCGATCACCAGTCGGCGGCCATCCAGAAGGCCGTCGATGCGATGGAACATGTACATCATGATCGGCGTGCGAACTTCCGGATTGTCGAGGAAGTCAGTCATGTCGAAGCCGAGGAACGGCGCATCGAGCGACAAAGCATCGATCTCGTTGTCGAACACCCAACCCAGCGATCCGCCTCGCGACCATTTCTCAAGCCGAGCGCCGATGCCTTCCGGATCGCGCTGGCCGAGCAGCTGGCGCAGGGCCAGAATGGATCGGTTCTCCGGCGAGAGCCGCCCGAGCGACGCCAAGCCTTCGTCGATCATGCGCTCCTGGGTGACGCCCAGCGTGCCGCCGGGCGGTGTCACCAGCTGCCGGATCAGACGACCGAGAAAGACGAGGTTGCGCGGTCCATATTCGAGCGCCCGCAGCGGCGCGAAGCCGGTTGGCTCCCCGTTCTTCAGCGTCAGATAGATCCCGCCAGCAGACCGCACGTAGATCTCGGCGCCGCGATCCTTGTCGATGAAAATCTGCTGCGCGCCCGTTTTCTCGAGCTGCGCCATCAGGAAGTTCTGAACGACCGTTTTGCCCGCGCCCGAGGGACCGATGATGAGCGTGTGACCGAGATCCCCGACATGGAAGTTGAAATAGTAGGGCGATTGCGCGGCCGTCTTCATCAGCGCGATCGCCGGACCCCAATGATTTCCGCTCGGCCGGCCTGCGGGGTAGGTATGAAAAGGTGCCAATGCGGCGAAATTCCGCGATGTGATTGCCGCCGGCCGCGCCCGCCACGCGAAGTTACCGGGAAGCTGGGCCCAGAAGGCTGCTTCGAGCGCCGGCGCTTCCCTCGCTGATACCAGGCCAGCGTCCGCGAGCGCCGCCCGCGCGGCCGACAAATTATCGGCGAGCCGCCTCGGGCTCTCGGCAAACACCCCAAGCGAGAAGTGATGTTCGCCCAGCACGAACCGATTGCTCTGAAGATCGTCTGCGGCGTCCTCGAGATCGAGCGCCTGGCTTGCTGCCGCGTCCTCGGTCGAAGCCATCTGGTTCTGTCGCCGGCGCAGCCTTTCGGCTGCGCGCGCCTTCCCCATGAAGGTGAAGGACTGCGAGACGACGAACGCGAAATCCTGGCCGAGCAGAGCGTTCATCTGACCGGGACGGGTGAGCGCGGGATATTCCCGGATGCCGAAAATGCCCAACCAGCGGCTCGCATCATGGGCGCGGATCTCGACCGTCTCGCGTCCGAAGATCACCCGCTCGCCGTAGAGGGCTGATCCAAGATGGCCTCGGACCAGCGGGACCTTGGCCTTTGCGCCCATCATGACTTGCTCGAGCACTTCGAGCGGCCTGGAGAATAGGAGGCCATTCTGCTCATAAAGAGCGAGCCGCGCGGGGCTGCACCGCCGAAGCAGCTTTTCGATATCGCGCGCCTTCTCCTCGAAGCGGGCCAACTCGTCGGGGTCGACTTCCTCATCGGCCGCCCTGGCCTTGGCGATGCGCTTGAGGAGAAGCCCGGTCCGATCGGCCGAGCCGACCGCCGGCCGCATGATCAGCGTCAGATAATGCTCGTTGACGAACATGCGCTTGGCAGTCACCCGCGCGCGATATTTTTCGTCCAGATCGGCCGCGAAGTCCGAGCGGAATTGGCCTTCGGGATAGTCATCGACCGGGCGGCGAACGATGTGCGTCCAGAGCGCGAGCCGATCGTCGGCAATGTTGCGCCAGGTGCCGTTGAGCTTCTCGTGCCAGTCATTGAGGTGGATCGGATCCGCGGTCTCGAACGCAAGCCCTTCAAGGCGGAACATCATCATGAGGTCGCCGCTATCGAGCGCGATCACCTCCGATGTCACGTGGCGCACGTAGGGCAGATAGCGACCCGGCTCGGCCTCTTGCCGCAATATGCGCCACGGCGTCTTGCGCGGCGGAAGCTGGGCAGCCGCGCTAGCCACGCGCAAAGCCCTTGCGTTTCAGCCCGGCAACCGGGAGCGGCGAATAGGAACTGCCGCCCCACCAGGCGCGGTTCCGGCTGCGCGCCTTGGTCATGGTCCACAGCCACAGCAGCCGGAAGGCATTGGCATCGTGCCGCACGATGAGCCGCGCCACGGCAAGACAGGCGCCTCCGATGGCGCCGGCATAGAGCGGGTTGCCGCTGACGATCAAAGTGAGACAGGCGGCAAGCGCGATCGGCAACGAGGCTTCGAGCGGCACGCCGAGCCACATCGTCGGCCGCGTGACCGCCAGGAACAGCGTCTCCTCGCGCAGCCGCTCGTCCAGGGCGGCGCTCTCCTTCACGCACCACCTGTGATGGTGTCGACGATCCACTGCGCACTGAAGACGATGAAGATGCCAACGATGACCGTCACCAGAAGGCCGAGGCTGGCGCGCCCGGTGAAAAACATGAACCCAACGATCACGACCGCGATCACCGCGATGGTCTTGGCGAAGGTCCCGGTGAGCCAGGTCTTGATGTTCTCCGCCATGGACGTGATGCCGTCGGCACCTTGCGCGTGTGCAGGATCGCTCAGCAGCATCGAGACAAGCAGCGCCAATGCCATCACGCCGATGACGCGCAGCAGAAGTCGCGCCCATTGGGGCCGTCCGCCCGGGTGGGCGGTGATTGCTGTCATGGATGCTGTCCTTTCTGAGATGCGGCCCCGTCGCCGAACACCATGAGCGAGGCCTGGCTCGCCCTCGCCGCTGTATTCCACCCAGCTGCGGCCGGTGGCGAAACAGGGGTGTCGGGTGGCGGAGCGAAGGTGGGCAGAGATTGAGGAATCGCTGGTGCGGCAGCCACCGGCGCCGTGCCACGGATCAGCGGAATGACGGCCGACGCGCTGGCATAGACCCTGGCGACATAGCCATTGCGAAAGCCGCGCTGCCGGTCGCCGGTATTGTACATCGACAGGGCGGTCGCGATCGCATGATCCCGGCTCGGGGCAAGGCGCGCGACCGCCTGGTAGTTGGTCGCGAGGACACGCGCGGCGGCGGCCAGATTGGAGCAGGGTTCGAACGCATTTTCGACCGAAAGCCCCAGCCAGCCGAGATTGGCGCTGTTAATCTGTCCCAGGCCGAGATCGATGTTGTAGCCTCGACCAATCAGGCTGCGCGCCGCAGCGATTGCCTGCGCCTTGGTCGCGGGCTTTGGCGCGCGCACGCCGGGACTATTGACCCCGATTGCGAGACTGTTGAACCGGCTCTCCGTGTGGACGATCGAAATGAGCGTCTCAGGCGCCACCGTCGGTGCGCAAGCTCCTGCAAGCGAAAGAAGGGTGGCGACATCGAGGATCATCGGCGGCCGCCGTCCAAACGCTCGATGCCGGCCAGCGAGAAGGTCTGGCTGCGGCCGTCGTTGAACGTGATGACCACCCGGCGGCGAGTTGTGGAATCGCGATCATAGACCTTCGTGCGGGCGACGCCGCCGCTACAGCCGGGAAAGGCGCCGCCGGTGGCCAAGCGTTGCCATAGCTTGGTCATCGGCGACACGCATTGCGCGTATTGGGTCGCGCCACCGGGATTGGAAAGACACAGGAGAACCTGGCAGCCCAGGTCATTCGCCGCTGCCGGTGCGCTTGGAAGGGCTGTGGCGAGGGCGAGCATCGCCATGCCGAATATTGCACGTTGCATCGGGTCTTCCCCCGCGAGAGACAGCTCCCGCGTCGGGAAATGCCGTCAGCTATCCGTTGGATTTCACCTCTCTTTTGTTCCGACCGCGCTCGATTTCGGCAATCCCCCTAGCCGGGGGGGGAGTTGATCGGTTTGCTGCCGCAGGAATTCGGACAGAGCGCCTTCCTGGTCGGGCCGGAGAGCATCGATTGCGGCGAGATGGTCTGGCGGATCGCCGCCGAGCAGGATGGACGGGCACTGCCCGTCATAATTGCCGAGATTGGGGCGGTGCTGCTGGTAGCCGACCAGCGCGGCAAGCTCGGGATAGAATGCGCTGGCCACCTCGGGCGGATAGGTCAGCCACTGGTTCTCATAGGGCTTCAGCCAGCCGAGGCAGTAGCTGACGATGATGCCTCGGCGCACCGCGTTTGAACGATTCGCGCCGGCGCCATGGAGGGTCGATCCCAGGAATATGATCGCCGATCCCGGATCCGCTTCGATGGCGACCGGCTCCGCGCCGTCGTCGCCCTGCCCGCCATTGTGGCTCCCCGGCCAGACCAGCGTCGCCCCATTTTCGGCCTTGAACGGCGAAATCGGCCACATGACGTTGACGAGATATTCGAGCTCGCCGGTCGGACCGCGCCACATGTCCTGATCCCGGTGCGGAAATTGCGCTGGCGCCCCCGGGTGCAGCTCGAGCGCTTGCGTGAGGTTGAGCTGGACCGTGTCGCACCAGGGCTCGAGGATAGCGTGGACGAGGCGCATGACGGCAGGGTTTTGGACAAGACTTTCAACCGTCGGCGCGCGCTTCAGCAGGCCACCGAAGCGTTTTGTCCGAGGGCCGTAGAATCCGCCCTGGCAGAAAGGCGTGGCGGCAAAACGCGGATGGAGGGATCGATTGATCTCCTCGATGCGTGACCGAGACTCGACATCCCGCAGGATGCAGAAGCCGTGCTGCCGCAGATTTTCGTCGGCTTTGGTCGCGGCGGAGACGCCGCGCCGTGCGATCGTGGCCATGATCGCCCTCCTCATGCTGCGGCGGGAAGATCGGCAAGGCCGATGGGGCGGAAAATGCCGCTCGCGCGCAGCTGCTCGCGCGTTCGGTCGTCCACATCGATTTGCAAGGCGACGAGACTTCGCCCTTGCTCGGACGTGGGAAGACCCAATGGTCGGCAAGTCCAGCCGAAACCCAGGATCTGCTGGAACCACGGCCACTCGGCGACCCCGGTGAAGCTGTGGATCTGGTTGGCGAGGGCATATTCGACGAGCGCGGTGACCAGCTGATTGCGCAGCTCGAGACGCTCCCGGGCGCGCAATTTTCGCGCAAGGCAAAAGCGGGTGATTTCCAGGATAGCACTGCCGCGCGGCGGCGCTTCCTCGCAAAGATCCGGGAAGATCGTGCCGAGAATATGCTCGTGCGTGGTCGGCAGAAGCCGTGCGGAGGCCCGGTGTTCCCCGTCGTCCCCGGTAACAACGATGTAGACGGCGCGATCATTGTCGAACTGATCGATCTCGTAGCGACCGGCGATGACCGGAACGTCCCAGCGAAGAAGATCGACGAAGACCCGCTTGCGCTCCTCGAACATGGAGCGAAACAGGCGGTGTTCCATGGCTTGCGAAAAGCCGGTCCCGATGTGCATGACAGCCTCCTTTTGGTGAGGCCTGTCAGTCGATCAGAGGCGGCTTTTTTGCGTTATCCCCAGTTCTGGGGAGATCATCGGCCGAACACATCGGCAAAGCTGATTTGCCCTTCGAACAAGGCGCGAATGGCGAGGAGGGTGCGCTTGGTGACGCCATAGCGGTCGCGCGCATCCTTCACATGCTGGATCACCGTTTCCTGGCCGATGCCGAGGATCTGGCTGATCTCCCAATCGGTCTTGCCCCGCGCGACCAGCGCCACGCATTCGGCCTGCCTTTCGGTCAGGCTCGGGCATTCGGATTGCGGCGCGTGGATCCGGGAAATCTTGCGTGCCGCTTCGAACGCGAAGCTGCCGACGAGCTGCACGAACGGCAGCTGCCGATGGTCGAGCATCTCGCCCGCCGCCATCGCGAAGGAACAGGATCCATTGAGCTCGCCAGGAATATGGGCCGGAACGGTGAAGCCGTCGCCCAGCCCGGCCTCGTAGGCTTCTGCCAGGATCGAGCGATCGGCGGCCGTCAGAGAGATGATCGACTGAACCGCCGACCAGGCAAAGCCCACATTGGTGCGATGGCTGGCGCGGTGGATCGGGTCGCTCGCATAGAGGCGTCTCGCCTGGAAGCGCTCCACCCAGTCTTGCGGATAGTCGACGATGTGGACCGAGCGAACCGCAGGCTTCAGGTCGACATGATGGACCAGGGCATAGTGCCGAAAGCCCATGGCCTTCGTGATTTCGGCCATCAGGTCAGACAAGGCCGTAGCGTCCTTGATCGCGCCAGCGACAGCGCAGAAATCCTGAACTTGCCCAAGCCCGATCATCATATGGCCGGCGAGATCAGAGCAGCGCTTCCATGTTGAGATGACCATCGCGAACCGCGCGCAGCACCAGCTGCGTGCGTCGTCGCACGCCATAACGCCTGCGGGCCGATTCAACATATTCGTGCACGGTATCGCGGCTGAGGCCGAGGATCTGGCCGATCTCCCAGTCGCTTTTGCCTTGCGCGACGAGCGCGATGCATTCGACCTGGCGAGGACTGAGAGGGACGCAGGCCAATGGCCCTGCCCTTTCGCCAAGCAGCTCGCGCGCCCGATCATAAGCGACCGAGCCGAGCAGACGGGCGGTCAGAACCTCTTCTGCACTCAGCGGCTCGTCGCGTGATCGGGCCGCAGTGAAGATCGCCTCGGGCTCGCCCGGGGTCCGGATCGGCAAACTGTAGCCCGATGCAAGGTCATGATCCCGGGCGCGGTCAAGGATGCCTCGCTGGCGCGGCGTGAGCTCCAGCACGTCGCCGACACGGTCCCAGGCCAGTCCAGAGGGCGTACGTGCGCAGGCCGCATGGATGGGATCTTCGAGATAATGGCGCTCTTCGAGCACTTCCTCGAGCCAGGCCGACGGATAGGTTGTGAGGAACAGGCTTTGCTCGTCGCCGCGCCGAAGGTCGATATTGTGAAGCAGCGTGAACCAGCGGAAGCCAAGATCGCGCACGGCGGCATCGATCGTGCCATGCAGATCGCCAAGGGTTTCAGCACGCTGACAGTCCGTCGCAAAGCGCGTGAGATCATCAAGGCGGCCGCAGTCTTTTATCCTGTTCGCCATAGGCGACGGAAGCTCGTTCGCGAGGAGACGGCTCGTCCACACCTAAGCGGCGAGCGCCATGATTATCAGGATGAGTTGAGAACGATTCGCAACAATCTACGATTAGAATGGATCGCCTATGACACTTTATCCGCCGGCAAAGTGTCATAGCTGACAACCCGTCTGTGGCCGCCGATTTGGGATTCACATTGATCCTGCTTTGTGCTTGATTCCATCATGTTATGTTTCATGCAGGCAAGCCTCTTGAACCCTCCATTGGCTGTGATGTCGCGGCCGTGCTCGAGACGCTGGCGACCGTATCGAGCCGGCCCCGTTATGCCTTCATGCTGCTCAACCTGATCGCCCAGGTGGCGGGGCCAGATGGAAGCGCCGGTCCCTGGGTCAGGCGGAACGATGGGCTCGTTTCCCTGCGCGATTGGCTATGCGACGCATTGACCCCGATGGCCCAGCGTGGTCCGCGCAGCATTACGCTGGCCGAGCGGGTCGAGAGCGACCTCGCTAGAAACGGACTGCTCCCCGGCGATCCGGAGAAAAGGCGCGGCGTGATCGCGGAGGAAATGCGGGCACGCATTCGCACAGCCGGCAAGAGTAATCTCAGTCGCGCCGTTTCCGAACTGGTGAATGCAGGCCTGCTCCGCCGACATTATCAGGGCTATCGCGTCGACCATCGGAACCGTGGCGGCCAGCGCCACGCCGTCTATACCTTGATCGGCGATGCTCTGCGTCTAGTGCCGGGCATCAGCTCCACACCGAATCTGCCCGTGCAAGGCGAACTTGCCCTCCCAAGATGATTGCGCAGTCGAACCGGGATTGCTGCAGTAGTGTGCTGTGAGGTCGGGTAACGATGTCCGAATAATAAGGCCAGTCAGAACGTCAGCATTGACCTTGCCGGCAATTACATCAGCCATTCCCGTCAAGGATCGCCATGGCCTTCTTCGACGCGAATGGATTGTCAGATTCGGAATGAAGCCGGGCACGCGAGCCATATAATCGCGGTAAACCTCGCCGAAGTTGGCTAGCGCCTCCTTTTCCTCATGCCGAGCCAGCCGAATATACATCACGACGAGCACCGGAAACATAGCAAGGGTCAAAAGGGTCGGCCATTGTAGCAAAAAGCCGAGCATGACGAGAATGAAGCCGACATATTGCGGGTGCCGGATCCGGGCATAAATCCCAGTAAGGGCCAATTGGTGTTTGCGCTGACTCAAGTGAAGGGCCGTCCATGCAACCGAGATCAGCCAGTAACCCACGCCGATCAGCACAAAGCTGGCGATGTGGAATGGACCGTAATGGGGATTAACTCGCCAGCCGAACATCATCTCCAGGAGATGTCCAGCATCGTGGCTCCACCAGTCGACAGCGGGGAAATACGACTGGAGCCACCCCGAAAGCACGAAGATCGTGAGCGGGAAGCCATACATTTCCGCGAAGAGCGCTATGATGAAAGCGCTGAACGCCCCCAAACTGCGCCAGTCTCGTTTAGTTGCCGGCTTGAAGAAGCTGAACGCAAAGAGGATGAAAACGGCGGCGTTAACCAGCGCGAGCCCCCACAGACCATAGCCATAGTCGGCGTGCGTCATCGCGACTCTCCTTCGATGCGGCCGTTGGGATTGGCCGGTAAGCCGGCGGGTGCCTGACCGGGCTCATGGCCATGCTGATGCCCACCATGGCCGCGGTGCATGAACAGGTGCATGAGCGGGCAGGCGAGCAGGATGAGATAGGGCAGCACACCCAGGAAGTGCGCGGTATGCTCGGTGAGGAGGAAGAAGCTAGCGACGAGCAGGAAGCCGATCAGAACGATCTTGCCGCGCTTGCGCATGCGATGGTCATGTTCGCCCATATGCCGTCCTCTTCTGGTCAACGTCCGGGCAGCATAGGCTCGAGTCCAAGGAGCAAGGTATAAGTAGAGACCGAAGTCCCCCGGGCATCGCGCAGGCATGGGTAAGGCGATCGATGGGATCGGCCATCGGCGTTCGGGCGACGCAGCTGTCGGGGAGCAGCAGTCGTGCTGCGGATTTTGCGTATAGGCGTGCGGCGTCCGCGAACCAATGCTGCGCTCACGAACATAATCGTGAGAGGCAGGCCCGCGTCCATGCAAAAGAGAAAGAAACGGCACCATTCCCGCGTGACCATCTTCGAGCGTGAAGCAAGGATCGATCTGGCCAAGCGCCCGGCCGATGGTCTCGGCGTTGCCTTTCTCGGCGCATCGGGAACGGTCACAGGGTCGCGTTATCTGGTGGACGATGGTGAAACTCAGATCGTGGTCGATTCCGGCCTGTTTCAGGGACCCAGGGATCTGCGCCGCCTTAATTGGGCATCGATCCCACCCGAAGTCGCGGATGTCGGCCAGGTGCTGCTGACCCACGCCCATCTCGATCACTCGGGCGCACTACCGCGCATGGCGCGCCTGGGCTGGGACGGGACCGTCCTTGCCACGCGGGCGACCGCGGCCCTGTGCGAGCTCCTTCTTCCCGACAGCGGCCATCTGCAGGAAAAGGATGCGGAGTTCGCCAACCAGCACGGCTTCTCCAGGCACCAGCCGGCGCTGCCCCTCTACACCCAGGCCGACGCGCGTCTGGCATTGCAGCTCTTCCGCCCGATCGAGTTCGGAGCGTGGCATGCAGTCACGGACGGCATCAGGGTGCGCTACCATCGCGCCGGCCACATCCTCGGCGCGGCGTCGATCGAGATCGACTGGAAGGGGCGGACAATCCTCTTCTCAGGCGATATCGGCCGTTACGGCGATGCGGTGATGAAGGATCCCGAGCCGCCCGCGCGCGCCGACTATGTCCTGGTGGAATCGACCTATGGCGATCGGCGCCACGAGCAGGTCGATCCGACAAAGACGCTTGGAGATCATGTCGAGCGATGCGTCGAGAGAGGCGGGACGGTGGTGATCCCGGCCTTCGCCGTGGGACGGGTTCAGTCGCTTCTCTATCATTTCTCGCGTCTGCGCGCGCAGGGACGCCTCCGCGACATCCCGATCTTCCTCGACAGCCCGATGGCGATCAACGCGAGCGGGCTGATGTGCGATTTCATGGACGAGCATCGCCTGGCTCGCGCCGAGTGCGAAGCGGCGTGCAGCGTCGCGCACTATGTGCGCGAAGTGGAGGAATCCAAGGAACTCACCGCCAACCCCACCCCCAAGGTCATCATCTCGGCCAGTGGAATGGCAACGGGCGGCCGCGTGCTCCACCATCTCAAGCGCTTCGCGCCGGATGGGAAGAACCTCATCCTCTTCTCGGGCTTCCAGGCGGCGGGCACCCGCGGCGCCGCCATGATCGGCGGCGCCCGGACGATCAAGATCCACGGCGAGTATATCCCGGTCGAAGCCGAGGTCGCCAACCTGACGATGCTCTCGGCGCATGCCGACAGCGACGAACTCATGCGCTGGCTCGGGTCGCTGCACGAGGCCCCGCGCCACGTCTATGTCACCCATGGCGAGCCGACCGGCGCCCAGGTCCTGGCGAAGCGTGTCTCGGAGGAACTGGGTTGGGCATGCAGCGTACCGGCGCTGGGTAGCTGGGGCATGCTCGCGTGAAGCCCGGGATCATCGAGGACGCCGAAGCAGAGCCTGTCGCGACGACGCTGCGGGCACGCCGCATCGGCCTGTCGGCTGCCGGAAGCGATCTGATCGCGGTCATGCGCCACGACTGTCCCGTCTGCCGCTCGGAAGGTCTTGCGTCCCGCGCGCAGGTCGCGCTGCGCGCCGGCGGGCGGGAAATCGTCGTCTCGCTGCTGCACAGCTCCGCGGAGACTCCAGCGCCCGGCGAGATCGGCCTCTCCGAATCCGCATGGCAGCGGCTCGGCGTCAGCGATGGCGATCCGGTCGAGATCGCGCACGCCCAGCCTCTCGCCTCGCTCGCCGAAGTGCGTCGGCGCATCTATGGCAATCGTCTCAGTGACGGGGCTTTTTCAGCGATCATCACCGACATCGCCGAGCGACGCTATAGCGATGTCCATCTCTCGGCGTTCGTCACGGCCTGCTCAGCGGTCCCGCTCGATACGGACGAAACGATCAGCCTGACCAGGGCGATGGTCGATGTCGGCGAGCGATTGCAGTGGCCCGGAACGGTCATCGTCGACAAGCATAGCGTCGGTGGCTTGCCGGGCAATCGCACCACGCCGATCATCGTCTCGATCATGGCCGCGGAGGGCCTGATCATGCCCAAGACATCGTCGCGGGCGATCACCTCACCGGCCGGCACGGCGGACACGATGGAGGTGCTGGCACCTGTCGACCTCGACGTTTCCGCAATCCGCAAGGTGGTCGAGCGCGAAGGCGGCTGCATCGCCTGGGGCGGCGCCGTCAACCTCAGCCCTGCCGACGATGTGATCATCGGCGTGGAACGGGTGCTCGATATCGATGCCGTCGGGCAGATGGTCGCCTCGGTGCTGTCCAAGAAAATCGCGGCCGGTGCGACCCATCTGGTCATCGACATCCCGGTCGGGCCGACCGCCAAGGTACGCGGCGCCGATGCCGCCGACACGCTCGAGCGGGCGCTGAGCTCTGTCGCCCAAGCCTTCGGGCTTCGCACGCGCGTGATGCGCGGCCCCGGCGCCGAGCCGATCGGACGGGGCATCGGTCCGGCGCTCGAGGCGCAGGATATCCTTGCCGTGCTCCAGGGGCAGCCGGGCGCCGAGGATCTCGCCCACCGGGCCTGCGAGCTGGCGGGAGGACTGCTTGAGCTCGCGGACGCAGCCCCGGCCCGCGAAGGTTATGCGCGTGCGCGGGCGTGCCTCGAAAGCGGCCGGGCCTGGGCCAAGTTCCAACGTATCTGCGAAGCGCAGGGCGGCATGCGGGCTCCACCGGTCGCCCGGTTCCAACAGGATATGATCGCTCCCTATAGCGGCCGCCTGGTGAGTATCGACAATCGCAAGCTCGCGACGGTCGCGAAGCTTGCCGGCGCGCCGATGGCCAAGGCCGCCGGCGTCGCGCTGCAGTGTCGGCTGAACCAGATGGTGGATGCCGGGGCTCCCTTGTGTAGCATTCATGCCGAGAGCCCGGGCGAGCTCGACTATGCGGCGGCCTATGCGGTGAGCGACGGGCCGATCTTCGGGATTGAAGCGCTATGAACCGTCCCGTGCTGTTCGCGCTGTCTGGCAGCGAGGCCCTGGCACAGCCGCTATCCGCCGCGCTCGATGCAGAGGTCGGCACGATCGAGCATCGTCAGTTTCCTGACGGGGAAACCTATCTCAGGGTCGGAAACGACGTCAGCGACCGCGAGGTCATCCTGCTGTCCAGTCTCGATCATCCGGACGCCAAGCTGTTGCCGCTGCTGTTCGCAGCCGACACCGCGCGCGATCTTGGCGCTCGCAGGATCGGGCTCGTCGCCCCTTACCTCGCTTACATGCGCCAGGACATACGCTTCCATGCCGGCGAGGCGGTGACGTCGCGAACCTTTGCTGCGATCCTGTCTCGCCATCTCGACTGGCTGGTGACGGTCGATCCGCATCTCCATCGCTACCATGAATTGTCGGAAATCTACCGCATCCCAACCCAGGTTGTTCATGCCGCGCCGTTTTTGGCCTCGTGGATCAAGCGCAATGTCGCTCGCCCGCTGATCATCGGTCCGGACCTGGAAAGCGAACAGTGGGTCTCGCAGGTGGCGGCCGATGCCGATGCTCCGTTTCTCGTGTGCGAGAAAATCCGATCCGGCGACCGTCACGTCACCATCTCGATTCCGAATGCCCCAGCGTTTCTCGATCGCCAGCCGGTGCTGGTCGACGATATCGCCTCATCCGGTCGGACCCTCACCGAGGCGGCGCGCCAACTGGTCGGCATGGGGTTCGCGCGACCGGATTGCGTGGTCGTGCATCCGCTTTTTGCCGGCGATGCAGCGCAGGTTCTGGGTGGGCTTGTCGAAAGGATCGTCAGCACGAACGCGGTTGCACATGCGTCGAATGATATAGACGTCATGCCAGCGATCGCGGAGGCCGTTCGCCACCGGATTGAATGGCGTGCTGCGCGTCAGTTCTAAGACGGAAATGAACGCCCGGCAAACGCTGTGCGCGTCCTCATCCATTGACCCTAAACGAGTCCGAACCAATCTCCTGAGATCTCCCTTTCGGAGAAAATCGCGGCAGGGAAGGAGGATATGTCGTGTCGCACACACGCTCGTTCATCGATCCCCTCGACGTTGCTGGGCACCTGAAGCTTGAGCCCGAAGTAAAGCGCGCCACCCTGCTATCCTGGGCGTCCGATCGCGCAGCCGTCAAGGGCCAACCCGCCCCCCTCGCCCGCCGGGCGCCAGTAACCCGCTGCCGGTCGACGATGTGATGGAAGCGTAGCGATGGCTCGATCGCGCCGAGGGCGGCGCGGGCAACTCGCATGCATCGTCCGGAGCAGAGACCCGGCAATGAGCCGCAGCGACCGCGGCATTGGTGTGAGCGGAGTAGCCGAACCCTCACAGTTTCGCTGTCCTTCGCCGTTTTGCCTCGCCAAATTTTTACTCTTGACCTGGGACCATAGTCCAACGTGCAGAGAAGTATCCCTTGAAGCGCTGCCCTCGCGGCACTGCGTATTGATCGATCTCGGGGGCTATGGGGAACAAGCGCGTCGTGCATATCGTCGATGACGAAGAGACAATACGAAAAGCACTAAGTTTCACGTTGCGGACCGCAGGGTTTGCCGTAGAAGCCTACGCTTCGGGGCCGGAGTTTCTGTTGAGCGCAGAGGACGCCGAGAAAGGCTGCGTGGTTCTCGACATGCACATGCCCGACATGGACGGCCTGCAGGTTCAGGCGGAGCTGACGCGACGCGGTATCGACATGCCCGTCGTGGTGCTGACGGGCAATGGCGATCCTACGCTCGCCGTACAGGCGATGAAGGCGGGCGCTGCCGACTTTCTCGCCAAACCGGTCGAGAAGGCCGCATTGCTCGGCGCGATCGACCGCGGCTTCAGCTGGCTTGAGAGTATAGCCCGTCGTGCCTCCGAACAGGCCGACGCTCTTTCGAAAGCCGCGAGACTGACGCAGCGCGAACGGGCCGTTCTGAGAGGAATTTCGCGAGGCTATCCAAATAGCCTTATCGCAGATGAACTCGGCGTCACGTCGCGCACGGTCGAGCTGCATCGGGCCAGTCTGATGATCAAACTCAACGCGCAAAGCCTGCCCGACCTGTTGCGGATCGCTTTCGCCGTCGACCTGCACGAATCGACCGAAAACGGGCACCCCTAAAATTCTCGGCCGTGCGATGCCGGATGCTATGCGGATCGGGCCGCGGCCAGTTCGGCGATGATCGGACAATCCGGCCGCTCGTCGCCTTGGCAGCGCTCAGCCAGGTCGATTAGCGTGTCGCGCAGCGCCGTCAACGCCTCGGCTTTGCGCTGAAACTCATCGGCGCGGGCAAGGGCAAGCCGCTTCACCTCCGCGCTGGCACGGCCGGTATTGGCCCAAAGGCTGAGCAACGTGCGGATCTCCTCGATCGGGAAGCCGAGATCGCGGGCATTGGCGATAAACCGGAGGCGATGGAGGTCGCGCTCGCCATAGTCACGATAGCCAGCACCCCGACGCGCCGGCGCCGGGATGAGGCCGATCTTTTCATAATGGCGGATCATCCGCTCAGAGACGCCGCTCTGCCGTGACGTCTCGCCGATGTTCACAGTGCTTTCCGGTTGAGGCGCAGCGCGTTGGTGACCACGCTCACCGAAGAGAGCGCCATCGCCGCCGCCGCGATAATGGGCGAGAGCAGAATACCGAACAGCGGATAGAGCGCACCCGCCGCTACGGGCACGCCCGCGACATTGTAGATGAAGGCGAAGACGAGATTCTGGCGGATGTTCGACATGGTCGCTTGGCTGAGCCGCCGCGCCCGGACGATGCCAGTCAGGTCGCCCTTGAGCAGCGTGACGCCAGCGCTCTCGATCGCGACGTCGGTGCCGGAACCCATGGCGATGCCGACGTCGGCGGCGGCCAACGCGGGGGCGTCGTTGACACCGTCGCCGGCCATGGCGACGACCCGCCCCTCGCGCTTGAACCTGGCGACCACGGCGCTCTTCTGATCGGGCAGCACCTCGGCTTCGACCTCGTCGATGCCCAGGCGTCGGGCGACCGCTTCCGCGGTCGTGCGGTTGTCGCCGGTCAGCATGACCACGCGAATGCCCTCCGCCTTGAGCGCGGCGAGCGCTTCTGGTGTCGTGGCCTTCACCGGATCGGCGATCGCGAAGGCGCCGCCGACTGTGCCGTCGACCCCGATGAAGATCGCGGTGGCGCCATCCCGGCGCAGCGCGTCGGCCTGGCTGGCGAGCGCATCGGTCGCAACCCCTTCGTCGGCAAGGAACTGCGCATTGCCGAGGACGATGCGCCGCCCTTCGACCGTGCCGAGCGCGCCGCGCCCGGTCGGCGAGTCGAAGTCGATGACGTCGCTCGTGACGATGCCGCGATCCTTCGCGGCCTCGACGATTGCCAACGCGAGCGGATGCTCGGACGCCCGCTCGACCGAGGCGGCAAGACGCAGCAGCTCGGCTTCGTCGAAGCCGGGCGCCGGCACGACCTGGGTGACGGCAGGCCGGCCTTCGGTCAGCGTGCCTGTCTTGTCGACGACGAGAGTGTCGACCTTCTCCATATGCTCGAGTGCTTCGGCATTTTTGATGAGGACACCGAGCCCGGCGCCGCGGCCGACCCCGACCATGATCGACATCGGCGTTGCCAGCCCCAGTGCGCAGGGACAGGCGATGATCAGCACGGCGACCGCCGCCACCAGCCCATAGGCGAAGCGCGGCTCGGGACCCCAGATGCCCCAGGCGATGAACGCGACGGCCGCGACCGCGATGACCACGGGCACAAACCAGCCCGACACCTGATCGGCCATGCGCTGGATCGGCGCGCGCGAGCGCTGCGCCTCAGCGACCATCTGGACGATGCGTGCGAGCATGGTATCGCGGCCGACCTTGTCGGCGACGATCACCAGCGCACCGGTCTGGTTGAGCGTGCCGCCGATCACTGTGTCGGCCTTTGCCTTGGTGACGGGCATGGATTCGCCGGTGACCATCGACTCGTCGAGCGAGGAGCGGCCGTCCTCGACTACGCCGTCGACCGGCACCTTCTCGCCCGGCCGCACCCGCAGGCGGTCGCCCACCGCAACCAGATCAAGGCTGATTTCCTCTTCGTTCCCATCAGAACCGATCCGGCGCGCGGTCTTTGGTGCAAGGTTGAGCAGCGCCTTGATCGCGCCCGAGGTGCGTTCCCGCGCGCGCAGTTCGAGCATCTGGCCGAGCAGCACGAGGACGGTGATCACCGCGGCCGCCTCGAAATAGACGGCAACCATGCCGTCCTCGCCGCGGAAGGCCGGCGGGAACAGCTGAGGCGCGAGCGTCGCGATGACGCTGTAGATCCAGGCGACCCCGGTCCCCATCGCGATCAGGGTGAACATGTTGAAGTTGCGGGTCTTGAGCGAGGCCCAGCCACGCTCGAAGAACGGCCAGCCCGCCCACAGCACGACGGGTGTCGCCAGCACGAACTGGATCCATACCGAGATAGACATCGGCACGAGGCGATGGATCGCGGGAAAGACATGCGCGCCCATCTCGAGGATCAGCACCGGGAGAGCCAGCACGAGGCCGACCCAGAAGCGCCGCGTGAAATCGACTAGCTCGTGGCTGGGGCCGCTGTCGGCGGTCACGGTCGCGGGTTCGAGCGCCATGCCGCAGATCGGACAGGACCCGGGATGGTCCTGGCGGATCTCGGGATGCATCGGGCAGGTCCAGATCGTGCCTTCGGGCGCCGCGACCGGCGGCGTCGGCGGGCCGAGATAGCGCTCGGGATCGGCGATGAATTTGGTCCGGCAGCCCGCGCTGCAGAAATGATAGCTTTCACCGCTATGCTCGGCGTGATGCGCCGTGGTCGCCGGGTCGACGGTCATGCCGCAGACCGGGTCCTTGACGCCGGTCGCCGCTTTAGCGGTGCCGTGGCCGCCGCAGCAACCGCCGCCATGCGCCGCTCCATGTGTCTCGTTCATCGCCTCGCTCCTTTCGACGCCTGACGATCTAGGGTCTGACACCGTGTCAGGGTCAATACGTAATCGCCTAAGTGGCCAAATCGGCGGGCCCGTTCGCTTGGCCGCCATCAGGCCGGGGAGCACGCCGTCGGCATTGGGCTGGGTATCGTCGATGCCATCGAGCCGCTGCACGGTCAGGCGGAAGGCGAGCCGCATGAGACCCGTGCTGGCGGCCATAATCGGCGATTACCAGGCGCCAATCCGGGCGCAGCATGGCAAGCATGGCGGCACGCCACCGCTTCTCCCGCGCCCACAGGCGGATCGCGCGATCATAGTCTTTCGTCGATCCAGTCCCGCGCGGCGGGGTGTACGATTGCATTGGCTTCTCCCAACGCGAGGCGTTCGAAACGATAAACTACATCGACATGGGTGGCGACAGTGTCCCCAGCCAGGCGACCAGCCCGAGAATGACGATCGCAAGACCGCCTTCGACGACGAGGCTCGCGCGCAGCAGCGCCTGCGCCCGTGGCGCGTCCTCTTCCTCGATCGCCTGCGCAAGTGCCGGGGTCAGGCGATAACGGTTGAGCGCGGCCAGGCCCAGCATGCCGGCGAAGAGCAGCAGCTTGGCGATGAGCAGCAGGCCGTAGGTCGACTGCCCGAGAGACGCGATGTTGCCCGGGCCGACCAGGAACCAGCCGTTCACCGTCCCGGTCAGGATCAGCAGGGCGACGATGATCGTGCCGACGAAGGAGAAGCCCCGCAGCGCTTCCTCGGCGAGCATGACCCGGTCCATGTCTTCAGTGGCGAGATCATCGGTTGCGAGCCTGGTAAGAACCAGCGCAAGGAATGCGGCAAGCGCGCCGACCCAGGCGCCCGCGGCGAGCAGATGGATGAGATCGGCCCCCAGTTGCAGCCAGCCCGCCTCGCCTTCGCCGGCCGCGCCATGCCCGCTCCAGGCGAGGGTCGCGAGTGCGACCGCGCCTGCCAGAGTGGAGGCGATGAAGGCAGGACGGGATTGCCGGCGATAGAAGGGGATGGAGAGCAGAAGAACGAGGAGCGCGACGAGGCGCGCCTTCAGCGCCGTTCCCATGGACGTGCCGTTGAACAGCTCTGCGACCATGGAAAGATCAGGCTGGGTGAGCGGCAGCCCGGTCATGGCCGCTGCCTGCAACGCGAACCCCAGCGCCGACAGCAGGAGGGCGAGACAGGCGAGACCGGCCACCATTGCTACCATCGGCAGATGCCGCTGTACCATCCGGCCGCCGCCGGGCGCATAGAGCGCGAACAGCGGCAGGCCGAACAACAGGCCGAGATCGACGTAGAGCGCCCAGCGGACGGCGACGAGTGCCACGTCGTTCATGGCGTCACTTGACGGTAAAGGCGAGATTGCCCTGGATGCGGTGCGTGTCGGTCGAGACGACGTGCCAGGCGACCTGATAGCTGCCCGCCATGAGCGGCTTGGCGAGCGTCAGCACGAGCGTCTTGTCGCCTTCGACGGACGTCTTGAAGCCGGTTACCGCCATGCGGTGGTTGGGCATGCCGGGCATGCCGGTCATCACGATCTCGGCGCCCGACAGCTTCGGCATCAGACCTTCACTGAAGGTGAGCGTTATACGCGACGGCGCCGAGACGCTGGCGTTCGCGGCGGGCGTCGAGGACACAAGCTTGGGATGCGCGTAGGCCGGAGCAGAAACACTCAGGCCGACGGCGGCGATAACTGCGAGAGGCGAAAAGAAACGCATTGGAACATTCTCCTGTAGATCCCATGAGACAATACGCAGCCCGAGCCCCCACCCCTCGCAATTATTCTTTTCAATCTACAGCAAGGGTTCCTGGACCATCGTGCGTATTGATGGATGAAGACGGAGAAGCACCATGGATGAACTTGACCACCTGCTCTCGCGGTTGCGCGATGCGCCTCTCGATCCCAGGCTCGGCGGCCTGGAAAGCCGGGTCATGGCGGAAATAGCGCGCATCCGGGCCATACCAAGCCTTGGCGCTATGACGTTCGGCATCGCGGCCGCAACCGCGCTGTTCATCGGAATTGCCGGCTCGGCAGTTTCGACACGGTCTGTTGATGCCAAACCGCTATCGCCCTTCGATGCTCGGCTCGCGCTTGCGCCCTCGACGCTGCTGAGCTCGCAGTGATGCGCGACCGCCGCCGGCTCCTGCTCCTCGTCCTGGTGACCTTCGCCGCGGCGATCGCTGGCGTTGTCATTGGCCGCGTCTATGTGGTTCCAGTGCGCCCGGTCGAAAATGAGCTGCACGAGCTGCTCCATCGCGATCTGAAGCTGAATTCAGCGCAACACAGCCGACTCGAGACAATCGAGAAGAACTACGCGATCCGGCGTCAAGCGCTGGAGGCCGAATTGCGCGCCGACAATGCGCGTCTCGCGGAAGCGATCGAAGCGGAGCATGGCTATGGCCCGCAAGTCGCAACTGCGGTGGATCGCTCGCACCAGGCCATGGGCGCGCTGCAGAAAGAAACACTTGAGCATATCTTCGCGATGCGGGCCGTGCTGCGCCCGGATCAGACGGACAAATTCGACGACGCCGTGGTGAAAGCGCTGACGGCCAAATCCGAATGACCGCGTGCCTCCCCGACTGCTCGGACGGGGAGCTCGCGGCTCTGGCGCTTGGAGGCCGGCAAGCGGCCTATGGCGAGCTGGTCCGCCGGCATCAAGGTTGGGTTCACCGGCTCGTGCGCAGCCATGTCGGATCTATGGATGAGGCATTGGATGTCACCCAGGCGAGCTTCGTCGCGGCCTTTGCCGCACTCAACCGCTATGACGTAACCCGACCCTTCCAGGTCTGGATGTCCCGGATTGTCATCAACAAATGCCATGACTGGCGGCGTCGGCGAGCGGTTCGAAATTTCTTTGCCCTAGCCCTACCGCTCGGCGAGGCGGACGGCGTCGCCGACGACGCACCGCTGCCCGATCAGGCGATCGGGGCCGAACAGCAGCTCGCGCAAGCAATGAAAGCGATTGCTGCCCTGCCGTCTTCCCTCAAGGACACGCTTATTTTGCGTACGATCGACGAGAAATCGGAAGCTGAAACCGCCGAAATTCTCGGGATCAGCCAGAAGGCGGTCGAAACGCGCCTCTATCGAGCTAGGGCACGCCTTTCGGAAATATTAAAGAAAGTTTGAGGGGGATGAGGCCATGCTGCGTATTCCCAATAGGTACGCCCTCTTTCTTAAAGCTGAGACAACCCAATGATTTCTGCTCTCGACCGCCGCCAGTTCCTCCGCGGCGCGGCCCTCGCCGGCGGCGGCGCAGCATTGTCAGCCTGGCTGCCGGCCTGGGCGCAGACGATCTCGCCGGGGATGCGACCGACGCTGCCGACCGTGTCGGGCGAAGACATTACGCTCACCATCGCCCGGCAGTCGATGACCATCGACGGGCGCAAGTTCCGGGCAATCGGCCTCAACGGCACGGTCCCCGCCCCGCTGATCCGGCTGCGCGAGGGCCAGCGCGTGCGGCTCAACGTCATCAATCAGCTGGAGGAGGACAGCTCGATCCACTGGCACGGGCTGATCCTGCCGGCCAATATGGACGGTGTGCCGGGCGTGTCTTTTCCGGGCATCAAGCCGGGCTCGAACTACCTCTACCAGTTCTCCGTCGTGCAAAGCGGCACCTACTGGTACCACAGCCATTCAGGCCTGCAGGAACAGGAAGGCCATTACGGCCCGATCATCATCGATCCCGCCGGTGCCGATCCGGTCGCCTATGACCGCGAGCATGTCATCGTGCTCGCCGATCACAGCGCGCTCTCGCCGCAGGCGATCTTCCGGCGCCTCAAGGTCAACCCCGGCCATTTCAATTTCCAGCGCCAGACCCTGGCCGGGCTCCTGTCGGGCAAGGATCAGCCGCTCAAGGACCGGCTCGACTGGGGCCAGATGCGGATGGACCCGGCCGACATCTCCGATGTGACCGGATCCACCTACACCTATCTCGTCAACGGCCATGGTCCGATGGACAACTGGACCGCGCTCTTCACCCCGGGCGAACGGGTGCGGCTGCGGGTCATCAATGCGTCGGCGATGACCACCTTCAACGTCCGCATCCCCGGCCTGCCGCTGACCATCGTCCAGGCCGACGGGCAGAATGTGGTGCCGGTCACCGTCGACGAGTTCCAGGTTGGTGTTGCCGAGACCTACGACGTCGTTGTCAGCCCAGGCGATGACAAGGCCTACACCCTTGTCGGCGAGGCGATCGACCGCTCGGGCATGGCGCGTGCCACGCTCGCGCCGCGCGCCGGCATGGCCGGCGAGGTTCCCCCCTTACGCAAACGGCCGCTCGCCGACATGAAGGACATGGGCATGGACATGTCCTCGATGCCGGGCATGGAAGGCATGGACATGTCGGGCGGCGCTATGCGGGGCGTCGATCCGACGGCCGAGAAGAACGCGTCCGCGCGCCTCGCGACCGGCGCGGCGGCAGCGATGGCGACCATGGACAATAGCGCCATGGCAGGCATGGATCATTCGGGGATGGATCATTCCGCGATGAGCGGGATGGACCACGGCGCGATGGGCGCCGATGGCCAGATGGCGGGCATGGACCATGGCGGGCACGCGATGGGGTCGATGAAGATGCGAGACTTCTCGAACGCGCCGCAGGTGAAGCGCGACCCGAGCGTCCAGACCATCTCGCCGATGCCCGTCGACCGCACCGGCGAGCCCGGCCAGGGCCTCGCCGACGTCGGCCACAAGGTGCTTGTCTACAGGGACCTGATGGCGCTCGATCGCAATCCGGACGTGCGCGCGCCGAGCCGCAGCATCGACATTCACCTCACCGGCAACATGGAGCGGTTCATGTGGTCGTTCGACGGCGAAAAAATGTCGGACCATCACGAGCCGATCCCCTTCATCGAAGGCGAGCGGGTGCGCGTCAATCTCATCAACGACACGATGATGGGGCATCCGATCCATATTCACGGGCATTTTTTCGAGCTGGTGACGGGGCATGGCGATCATGCGCCACGCAAGCATACGGTAATCGTCCAGCCCGGCGGCAAGGTGACCTGGGACTTCACCGCCGACGCGGTCGGCGACTGGGCCTTCCACTGTCATCTCCTCTACCACATGCATGCCGGGATGATGCGGGTCGTGAGCGTCCGTCCGAAGGGAGACGCGTAATGACCCGCATCCTCACGCCGCTGGTGAGCGCGATCGCCCTTTTCGCTGCCGCGCCCGCCTTTGCCCAGGATCATTCAATGCACGGCATGCCCGGCATGGCGCCGCCGGGCGAGGTGCCGCCGGCGCAGGAGAAGAAGAAGGACAAGGCCGCCGCCAGGCCGCGCGCTCAGACACCAGCGCCAGACGCCACCTCGGCGATGGACCATTCGCAGCACCAGGCCAGTCCTGCGCCGCAGGGAGATGCGGCCGGTCAGCCGCAACCCGCGTCTCCCGCGATGCCGGACATGCCGGGCATGGACCACTCCCAGCATCAGGACGGCGCGATGCCGGACATGCCCGGGATGGACCATTCGCAGCATGGCCAGACCGCCATGCCCGGCATGCAAATGACCGGCACGGCGCTTCCGGCCGGCAATGCGCCCCCGCCGCCTCCCCCCAGCGACCACTTCGCCGATCGTGATTTTCCCGGCGCCGAGATGGCGCGCTCACGCGACATCATGATGAAGGACAGCGGCGGCAACAATTTCGGGCAGGTGCTGCTCAACCTGTTCGAGTATCAAGCGCATAGCGGTCGCGATGGCTATCGCTGGGATGGCGAAGGCTTTTACGGCGGCGATATCAACCGGCTCTGGCTCAAGAGCGAGGGCGAAGGCGAGTTCGGCCGCGGCATCGACAGCGCGGAGGTGCAGGTGCTCTATAGCCGGGCCATCGACCCCTATTTCAATCTTCAGGGCGGTATCCGCCAGGACTTCGGCCGCGGGCCCGACCGCACTTACGCGACGGTCGGCGTCGAGGGCCTGGCTCCCGGCATGTTCGAAGTCGAAGGCGCGCTGTTCCTCTCGACCAAGGGCGATGTTCTGGGCCGGGTCGAGGGCTATTACGACCAGCGCATTACCCAGCGCCTGATCTTGCAGCCGCGCGCCGAGGTCAATTTCGCCGCGCAGGATATTCCGGAGAACGACATCGGTTCGGGGCTGGTCAACATAGAGCTCGGCGCGCGCCTGCGCTATGAGTTCAGCCGCCAGTTCGCACCCTATATCGGCGTCTCTTATCTGCGCAAAGCCGGCGACACGGCGCGGCTGTCGAGGCTTGCCGGCGAGGACGTCCATGCCACCAGCTTCGTCGCCGGCATCCGCTTCTGGTTCTAGCATCGGGACGGCTGATGGCGGGGGCGAACAGGAGAGCGGGGCGTTACACTGAGACCCAGGTCGGCCTGCGCCGAACGAAGGAGATACGCCATGGATCATTCGTCCCACATGAGCACACGGAAGATGGGCGCCTATTGGAGCCTGGCCTTCCAGACCGTCATCAGCGGCGTCATCATGTATCTGGTGATGTTCGTCATGATCGACGGGCTCGACAGCTTCTACAACAACCTCAACATGCTCTACATGACGCTGATGATGGTCTCACCGATGGTGGTGCTCATGATCCTCGCCATGCGGCACATGTTCCCGTCGAAGGCCGCCAACATCGCGCTGATCGCCGCGTCGCTGGTCGCCTTCTTGGGCAGCTTCGCGTTCATCCGCACGCAGACCACGATCGGCGACACGGCCTTTCTGCGCTCGATGATCCCACACCACTCCGGCGCGATCCTGATGTGCCAGGAAGCAAAGCTGAGCGATCCCGAAGTCATCCGGCTTTGCGAATCGATCAAGCGCTCGCAGCGGCAGGAAATCGACGAAATGAAGGCCATACTCGCGCGGCGCTGAGTGGCACGGTCCGGCTACGCCCGGATACGTGCGCCCGGCCGGGCGTGTGAGCCGGCCGATGGTCTACACGAGGCGCGGGCCCGACGAGATTGCCAGGGAGGTGGCGCGGCTTGCGCCGCTGTTCCTGCGACAGGCTGGCGGCCACGTCCTGACGCTGCTCGATCCTTCCGGGATGGTGCTGAGCTATAATGAAGAAGGCGAGCGTGCCGAATGCTGGCCGCTCGATCGCGTCCTGGGACAGCCCCACGACCTGTTCTACCCGCCCGACGAGATTGCGGCGGGGCGTCCAGGCGCAGACCTGGCGGCCGCCCTTCACGAGGGCACGCTGGAGCGCGAAGCGTGGCGGGTCTGCGAGAACGGCGCGGAATATCTGGCGCGCCTGACGATCACCGCACTGTTCGAAGGCGACACACATCGCGGCTTCGCCTGCATCAGCCGCGATGTCACCGACGAGGCGGCGGTCCGCGCATCGATCGAGACCCGCGAGCAGCATCTGCAATCGATTCTGGCGACGGTGCCGGATGCGATGATCATCATCGACGAGACCGGCGCCATCACGTCGTTCAGCGCAGCGGCACAACGCCTGTTCGGCTACAGCGAAGCCGAGCTCGTCGGCCGCAACGTCTCCTGCCTTATGCCCCAGCCCGATCGCGACCGTCACGACGAATATCTCGCGCATTATCTGCAGACCGGCGAGCGCCGGATCATCGGCCTCGGTCGCGTCGTGGTCGGCCAGCGCCGCGACGGCTCAACCTTCCCGATGCAGCTGTCGGTCGGCGAGGCCGGTGAAGACGGGCAGCGGTTGTTCACCGGCTTTATCCGGGATCTCACCGCCAAGGAGCAGGATGAGCTCAGGCTCAAGGAACTGCAGGCAGAGCTGGTCCATGTCTCTCGGCTGAGCGCGATGGGCACGATGGCCTCGACGCTCGCGCATGAGCTCAACCAGCCGCTTGCCGCGGTCGCGCTCTATCTCGAGACGATCCGCGACATGCTCGACGAGCGGGACGACGAACCCTTCGTGTCGCTACGGTCGGTGATGGATGATGCGGCACAGGAAACGCTGCGGGCCGGCCATATCGTCCGGCGCCTGCGCGATTTCGTCGCCCGCGGCGAGGTCGACAAGAGCCTCCACGAGCTGCCGCAGGTCATCGCCGAGGCGAGCCAGCTCGCGCTGGTCGGTGCACGCGAGCGCGGCATCCGCAGCTTCTTTGCGGTCGATCCCGCCGCGACGCTGGTCCTCGTCGACAGGGTGCAGATCCAGCAGGTGCTGGTCAACCTGATGCGCAATGCCATCGAGGCGATGGCGGAGTGTCCGGTTCGCGACCTCAAGGTGGCGACCAGGTTGCGCCCTGACGGGCTGATCGAGGTGACCGTGGAGGATACCGGTCCCGGCATCGCGGACGGAATCCGCGAGCAGCTCTTCACGGCGTTCAACTCGACAAAGGCCGACGGCATGGGCCTCGGCCTCTCGATCTGCCGGACCATCATCGAAGCGCATGGCGGCCGTATCTGGATGGAGCGCCCCGACCGCGGCGGCACCCGCTTTCATTTTACCTTGATCCATGCGCGGGCGGAGGAGGAACATGGGGGATAGACGCGTCATCCATCTGGTCGACGACGAGGAGAGCATCCGCAAGGCGGCGAGCTTTGCGCTCAAGACCGCGGGCTACGACGTCGTGACCTATGCCTCGGGCGTGGAGTTTCTCAAGGAGGCGAAGTCGGCGGCCGTCGGCTGCGTCATCCTTGACGTGCGCATGCCCGAGATGGACGGTCTCGAGGTTCAGGCCGCCATGGCAGCACGCGGGGTCAACATGCCGGTCATCGTCCTGACCGGCCATGGCGACGTGTCGGTTGCGGTGCAGGCCATGAAAGGCGGCGCGGTCGACTTTCTCGAGAAGCCCTTCGAGAAAGCGGCCCTGCTCGGCGCCGTCAGCCGCGCGTTCGCGCGTCTCGACGATGTCGACTTTCGCACTCTGGAAACCTCTGAAGCCGGCGTGCGGGTCGCTGCACTGACGCCCCGGGAGCGTGAAGTGCTGGAAGGGCTGGCGAACGGCCTGCCCAATAAGACGATCGCCTATGACCTGGGCTGTTCATCGCGAACGGTCGAGGTCCATCGCGCGAGCCTGATGGCCAAGCTCGAGGTCCGCAATTTGTCCGAAGCCCTGCGGATCGCCTTTGCCGCGGGCATGGGCCGCAAGCCGAAGTGACTGCGACCTCTACGTAGCGACGGGACGAGGCGCGATATGCGAT
The DNA here is from genome assembly GCF_002431195.1 of Sphingobium sp. UBA5915. Classification (NCBI taxonomy): domain Bacteria; kingdom Pseudomonadati; phylum Pseudomonadota; class Alphaproteobacteria; order Sphingomonadales; family Sphingobiaceae; genus Sphingobium; species Sphingobium sp. UBA5915. Next base: position 119,249 of record NZ_DJDV01000100.1, read on the forward strand.
CGATGGTGCAATCGTCACACGGGTGTCCGCTTCTCGCAATGCCATCGGTCCGTTCCACTCAGCATGATGGCAAATACACCATCCTCGTCTCCGACGACGATCCCGGCGTGCGGCGTGGCCTCCAGCTGCTGCTGAGATCGCGCGGCTATGCCGTGTGGGGATATACGACCGGCCACGCGCTGTTGGCCGACCCCCGCGCGAAGGAGGCAGACTGCGTCATCCTCGACTATCGCATGCCCGACATCGACGGATTCGCGATGCTGCGTCACCTTCGCGAGATCGGATGGTCGGGACGCGCCATCATGATCTCAGGCTTTCACGACACGCTGCTGGCCTGGCGGGCCGCCGAGGCGGGCTTCGATCACGTTCTCGCAAAGCCTTTGATCGGCAGGGCTTTGCTCGATGCGTTGGACCGGCACCGCGCCGAGGTTCTGCGAAAGCATTGAGTTATGGCGGCCGGCCCCCGGCAGCCTCAGCCCGGCGCGATGTGGAAAGCCGATCTGCGCCGTCAAAGCCAGTGGCTACGTTTGAACCGGATGTAGAGCCCAATGCAGACCGCAGCGATGACGCCGAGGATGACGAAATATCCCCATTGCGTCTTCAGTTCGGGCATATTCTCGAAATTCATGCCGTAGATTCCGGCAATCGCGGTAGGCACCGCGAGGATCGCGGCCCAGGCGGCAAGCTGACGCGTGATCGCACCCTGGCGCTGCTGTTCGAGCAGGTGACTCGCCTCGAACACCGAGATCAGGATGTCGCGGATGCCGGTGATGGCGCTCTCAACCCTGAGCATGTGATCGAGCAAATCACGGAAATAGGGTTTCCTTCTCACGATCTGGCTTTTGAGCCATTCGAGCATGGAATCTTTTGCCATCATGGGCGTCGTCGTCGCTCTCGGCAGCATCGTCTACCGGGCCAGCATCCGCCGGTCATCAACGTAGGGGTCACGACGGTGGAGCGAGCGGTCGGCTCTTCAAGCCCAACGCGATCGGCTCATTTCTCGCTCACCAGTCGTGAACTAACGGCAAATTTGTCAGAATTTGAGGGTGAAAGTGATTTATGGCCCTCATTTTTGTTTCAAGCAGCGCCTGCCGAATGCATCTCTGCGATTGATGTCTTCTGCAAAAGCTTGTTGGCATCGGATGCTCGCTGATCACACCTAACCCGTAATCGTGCCTCTGGCTGACATACCCGACAAACGTATAAGCTCGCCATGCGCGGGCGTCACCAACCCAATTCCGCGTGCGATCCCAAGCGCACAAGCTGCAAGGTGTCGTCATCGGGCTTGCGGTAAATCAGCACGAGGTCGGGCTTTATGTGGCAATCGCGATGGTCGCGCCAGTCGCCGGTCAGCGCATGGTCGCGGTGGCGCGGTTCAAGCGGCTCGTCGGATGCCAGCGCCTCGATGATCGGGATCAGGTCAGCGTCCAGCGTCTTGGCGTGCTGCCCCTTCTTCTCCCGCTTGTAGTCGCGCTTGAACCGCCCGAAGCGTTCAATCGTCCGCATTGAGGTCGGCCATCAGGTCGACCACCGTGGCGAACCGCTTGCCCTTTCCCTCGCGCGCTTCCTTCATGGCCTCGATCGTCTCGGCATTGGGCACCAGCGGTTCAAACGGCAAGGCCTTGTCGCGGGCAACGCGGGTCAGCATCAGGCGCACGGCATCGGAGACGGTCAGCCCCATAGCAGCCAGCACGGTCGCGGCTTCCTCCTTCACCGCTCCGTCGATCCGGGTCTGCACAAGAGCGTTTGCGGCCATGTCGATTTCCTTTCTGCATGACGATGTAATGCAAGCGAACGCAAAGTGCAATCAGGCAAAGCCCCGGCTATCGACATGGCGACCGGGCTTCGCGTTTTTCACCTTCAATGCTGTGAGTGCCATCGGTTCGGGGCCCTGATCGGGAATGTTGGGGCCGTTCTCACACTTTCGGTGGGCAAACGGTCCCACAATCGTTCCCACATTTTGGGCCAAATTCAGGCAAATCAGGGAGACGACCGCGAACAACTTACAAGACAAATCGTTGCTTTTTCAGTGTAGGTAGGGGTAGGGACGCCATCAGCTCGCTTGACACAAGGTTCTACACTCGACAGCGGGGTCCTCTACCACCGGGCAATTCTGCAGGATGCTGCAAACCGCGCGATATCAATGGCGGGCGAAAATTCGCTGACCGGCGCTGCCGAAGGCCACCACCGTATAGGGTTGGCGGGCAGCGCCTGCCACTTCCATGCCCTCCGAACCGATCGGCATCCCCGCAACCGCAATGCCTTTGACGCCCGCAGGACGGGTCGCCAGCAAGCGCTTGACGTCGGATATCGGGACATGGCCCTCGATCATATAGCCATCGACGATCGCGCTGTGGCAAGATGCCAGCGTCCGGGGCATGCCGGCCTTGCGCTGAAGCTCGCTGCGCGACGCATCGTCACGCATGACGACCTTGCGTCCCAGCTTCGCGCGCACGGCCTGCGCCCACTTCTCGCAACATCCACATCCCGGATCCCGGTGGACGACGATATCACTGGCCGCAAGCGCTACGCCGGGCATGGCGAGGAACAGCAAGGCGACGAATAGGCGGGTCTTCATGAAATGACTCCCGGAAGAACGATAAGCATGGGGCAGAGGCCCCTTCTTTTCTATACGCATCAATGCGCCCCTCCCCTCATCACGCAGATGATTTTACGATGGCGGGCGGCCTCCAGGCTAGCGGCAGGGACACAAGCAGCGCTAGCGATAGACCACCAATCCCCCACAGAACGAGCGGCTGCGCCCCGGGAGCGACGATGGCTATCGCCAGCGGCGCGAGCGCCTGCCCGATGCTGGCGGCGGAATGCTGGAAACCGAGCTTCACGCCTGAAGGGGCCCCGCCGCCGCTGATCCAGAAGCTGGTGACCAATCGAAGGGTTGCCGAGCTCCAGCCGGCAGCAACGATGATCCCACTGAGCTCGGCCATACTCGCGGCGACAGGAAACATGAAAAGTGCCACAGCCAGCAGGCCCAGCGTCAATCCGGCAAGCCGCCTCGGCACAGTGACCAGCCAATCCAGCTTTGCATGGAAGATCTGTGCCGCCAGCATTCCCAATCCGCAGAGACTGAGCATCCAGGCGATCTCTTCGCGGCTCAGCGAAATGGCGCTCCGCGTCACCAGGAGATTGACATGCATCGCCGCCAGCCCGCCGCCCGCGACGATCGTGATAAAAAGCAGGATCAACGTCGCGCCGAGCGTAGGCGCGGGCAGGTCTCCGCCATCGATGCAAGGTGCACACCAGCGCGGCAGACGCACGGCGCAAAGCGCCGCCCCGACGGCACCGATGCCGAGAGCGAGGATCATGAGGGGAGCGCGGGGCAGGATCGCGGCCGAGACCTCCGCCACCAGCGGACCGGCGAGATCGCCCAGAAACACGAAGGCGGTCAGCCAGGTGAAGCGGCGCGCCTGGTCCGCGCGCCCGCTTGCGGCAAAGCTCGCGCAGAGCAAGCCCAACGGTATGATGGCGGCCGACGCCATCCCCGCCACCAGACGCAATGCATAAAGCTCAGGCAACCCGACGAGGCCGATCGGCGCGTTCACCAGCGCGAGGATGACCAGCGCTGCGCGCAACATCGCCCGATAGTCGACCCGGTCCGCGATCCAGCCCCAGAGCGGCGCCGCCAGCAAGGCTGCCAGGGGATGGACCGCAGTCAGGCTCGCGACGTGAAAATCATGAGCGCTTGACGATAGCGCGCCACGAGCCGGGTCGACCAGTGCCGGAAGGAAGGCGAGAATGGCCGTCTGTCCCGCCGACGCCGCAGCCGCCGCGAGCAACAAGACGAAAAAGGAGGCCGGCCAGCGACCGTTGGCTTGCGATCCAGCCTTGTCACGCGGCGCGTTCGCGGTCGATCCCTCGAGTGGCCATCCGCGGATCACCACCAGGCGCGCAAGCCGATCACCAGCCTGTGTTCGGAAGGCCCTTCCCTGCGCAGGCGACGGAAATCGGCCGTGCCGTCAAATGCGCGCTCCCAGACGAAGCCGATATAGGGCGCGAACTTGCGCGACACCTCGTAGCGCAACCGTCCGCTCAGCTCGACATTGCTGAAGCCGCTGCCGAGCTGCCGATCGCTCGACCGCTTCGAATAGATATTGGTTTCCACCTGCGGCGTAAGGATCAACCGATTGGTGAACAGGACCTCATAGGAGGCCTTGGCGCGCGCCGCGAGACGCCCATCGGTTCCTACATAGCCGGTGAGCTGGACGTCGAACCAATAGGGCGCCAGTCCCTCGACGCCGGCGGCGAGCCAGGTGGTCGCACCCTTGCCGAGATCCTGCCTGACCCCGAGCAGCGTGCCCCAGAACGGGTTCTTGCTGTGCCACCACAGCGCCTCGACGCTGCTCTCCGGATCGAGACGTTGGTCGCGGGAGTTCTTGAGCCCCTGGCTGCGCAGCCAGAGCTTGTCATTGTCCTGACCCTTGGTGACGAGCACGGTCCAGCCCACGCCCTGACCCTCGTTGCCGCTGGTGAACTCGAGCTCATCCACAAGTATCTTGGGGATCGAGAGCTTGTCGGCCATCTCATAGCCCGGCAGCGTCGAGTTGCGATAGCCGTCGGCATAATCGTCCGAGTTGCGCGCGTCCGGCGGGGCCTTGCCACCCTGCATCGAGCCCATGTCCATCGTGGCGCCGTTACCGGACGCCTTCGTGTCGGTCATATCCATGCCCGGCATGTCCATGCCCGCATGCTCCTGAGAGCCTTGCGCGGAAGGTGAGTTTGGATCGGGAGTGGCCGTTTGGGCAGGGGTGGCGGCGGGCGACGGGGGCAAGGCATCCTGCGCGAGGGCGGGAGCCGTGATCGCCGGCGCCAGGAAGAGGGCAACGCCAAGAGCAATGCCGCGCGAGGGGATAATCCGGATCATGCGACCACCACCTCCCGGAACATGCCGGCCGCCATGTGATAGAGCAGATGGCAGTGGAAGGCCCATCGGCCCATGGCGTCGGCGGTGACGCGGAAGCTCACCCGCTGGGCGGGCTGGACCACGACCGTATGCTTGCGGACCTGGAAGGCGCCGTCCGGGCCTTCGACATCGCTCCACATGCCGTGCAGATGCATCGGATGCGCCATCATCGTGTCGTTGACGAAGGTGACGCGCAGCCGCTCGTTCGGCTTGAAATGCAGCGGCCGGGAATCGTTGAGCTTGATGCCGTCGAGCGACCAGATGAACCGTTCCATATTGCCCGTCAGATGCAGCTCGATGTCGCGCTCGGGCTCGCGCGGGTCGGGATCGCCGCCCGGCGTGCGCAGATCGGCCAGCGTCAGCACGCGCCAGCCGCGCCCGCGCAGCCCGGCGCCGGGATCGTCCAGATTGGTGCGGGGATAGTCGACGCGCATGTCGGTATTGGCGCCATATTCGGTGCGGGCGTGCTGTGCCCTGGCCGGCATCTCGGTCATGCCGTGCCCGGCATGCGCGTCGCCTCCCATTGCGCCCATCGTCGCCATCGCGCCCATCATGTCGACCGGCTCGAGCCAGGTCCGGGCATCGAGCGGCGGCACGGCTGCCGCCATGCCCGGAGCCGGTGCGATCGTGCCGCGGGCATAGCCGCTCCGATCGATCGCCTGCGCGAAGATGGTGCGGGCGCCGCCCTCGGGCATGGTGAACTCGACGTCATAGGTCTCGCCCGGGCCGATCCGGAATTCCTCGACCGTGACCGGCTCGACCGGCTGCCCGTCGGCCGATACGACCGTCAGCTCGACCCCCGGGATCCGCACGTCGAAGAACGTCGCCGTCCCCGCGCCGACGAAGCGCAGGCGCACGCGTTCGCCGGGCGCGGCGATACCGGTCCAGTTGCCGGCGGGCGGCGCGCCGTTCATCAGATAGGTGTAGGTCGCGGCAGAGACATCGCTGTAGTCGGTCGGGTTCATCCGCGAGCTGTTCCACATCCGCCGCCGCTCGAGCGCCTTCCCAAGGCCCATGGCGCCGACATCCTTGAGGAAGTCGCCGGCTGTCGGCTGCGCAAAATTATAGTAGCTGCTCTGCTTCTTGAGATTGAGGAAGATCTGCAGCGGCGGCTCGTCCGACCAGTCGCTGAGCACGATGCAATAGTCGCGATCGGGCGCCCGCGCCGCCGGCGCCTGTTTCGGCTCCACGATGATCGCTCCATAGAGTCCCGTCTGCTCGGCGAGCGTGTGAGCGTGATACCAGTAGGTTCCGCTCTGGCGGACCTCGAAGCGATAGGTGAAGGTCTCGCCCGGCGCGATGCCGGCAAAGCTGATGCCGGGCACGCCGTCCATCTCCGCCGGCACGATGATGCCGTGCCAATGGATGCTCGACATCTCCTTGAGGCCGTTGCGCACACGGAGCGTGACCGTGTCGCCTTCGCGCAGGCGCAGGACCGGCGCGGGCACGCTGCCGTTCACGGCGGTCGCGATACGGCGTTTGCCGGTGAAGTTGACTGGCAGCTCGGCGATCTCGAGGTCGAACTCGGTCCCGCTAAGCTCGGCGGGCGAGACTGGGGCGGATCGCGCGAGAAGCGCCGGGGCGAAGCCGGCAACCGCGCCGCCGATCGCCAGCCCCTGGACGAAACGGCGCCGTGCGATCGGCCGGATATGTAAGGGAGACATGAACTGTACTTTCGCGAAGTCGGGTTCAGGCGAGGTCGAGGACGATCCGGCCCTCGATGTCGCCATGGTGCATGCGGGAGAAGACGTCGTTGATGTTCTCCAGCTTGTCTGCATGGACCGTGGCCTTGACCTTGCCGTCGCCGGCGAACGCCAGTGCCTCGAGCAGATCGAGCCGCGTGCCGACGATCGAGCCTCGCACGGTAATGCCGTTCAGCACGGTGTCGAAGATCGACAGCGGGAAGTCGCCCGGCGGCAGACCATTGAGCGCGACCGTGCCGCCGCGCCGGACCATGCCGAGCGCCTGCTGGAACGCCTTGGGCGAAACGGCGGTGACGAGCGCTCCGTGCGCGCCGCCTATCGCCTTCTTGAGCGCTGCCGAAGGGTCCTCGCTGTGCGCGTTGACCGTCAGTGTGGCGCCAAGGCGTGTAGCGAGGTCGAGCTTGCTATCGTCGATGTCGACCGCGGCCACATTGAGACCCATGGCACGGGCATATTGCACCGCCATGTGGCCGAGCCCGCCGATCCCTGAGACGACCACCCACTCGCCGGGTCGGGCCTCGGTGGCCTTCAATCCCTTGTAGACGGTGACGCCCGCGCAGAGGATCGGCGCAATGTCGAGGAAGTCGACATTGTCGGGAAGGTGACCAACATAGTTGGGATCGGCGAGGACATATTCGGCAAAGCTGCCATTGACCGAATAGCCGGTGTTCTGCTGTTCGTGGCAAAGCGTCTCCCAGCCACCCAGGCAATGCACGCAATGCCCGCAGGCGGTGTAGAGCCAGGGCACGCCGACCCGGTCGCCTTCCTTCACATGGGTGACGCCCGCACCGACGGCGGCGACATGCCCGACGCCTTCATGGCCAGGAATGAAGGGCGGGTTGGGTTTGACCGGCCAGTCCCCTTCTGCCGCGTGCAGGTCGGTATGGCACACGCCGGTTGCCGCAATCTTGACCAGGATCTGCCCGGGGCCGACCGTCGGGATCGGCGCGTCCTCGATGACCAGGGGCTTGCCGAATTCGCGGACGACCGCCGCCTTCATGGTTTTCGCCATGTCCGTTTCTCCTTTTGAGCGAGGGGTCAGAACAGGCCGAGCGCGTGCTCGTCATAGGAGACGAGCAGGTTCTTGGTCTGCTGATAATGGTCGAGCATCATCCGGTGATTTTCACGCCCGAAGCCCGACGCCTTGTATCCGCCGAAGGCGGCATGGGCGGGGTACTGGTGATAGCAGTTGGTCCAGACCCGCCCGGCCTCGATCGCGCGGCCCAGACGGTAGGCGGTGTTGCCGCTCCGGGTCCAGACGCCCGCGCCAAGACCGTAGGCGGTGTCGTTGGCAAGTGCGATCGCCTCCTCGACCGTCTTGAACGTGGTGACCGACAGGACGGGACCGAAGATCTCCTCCTGGAAGATGCGCATGTGGTTCTGACCCACGAACACGGTCGGCTGCACGAAATAGCCCTGGTCCAGCGCACCGCCCGGGAGCGCCCTGGCGCCACCGACCAGACACTGCGCGCCCTCGGCCTTGCCGATATCGATATAGCCCAGGATCTTGTGGAGCTGGTCCTCCGACGCCTGCGCGCCGACCTGGACCGAGGGGTCGAGCGGATCGCCCTGGCGGATCGCGGCGATGCGCGCCACGGCGCGCTCGATGAAGCGGTCGAAGATCGACTCATGGATCAGCGCGCGCGACGGGCAGGTGCAGACCTCGCCCTTGTTGAACGCGAACAAAGTAAAGCCTTCGAGCGCCTTGTCGAAGAAGGCATCGTCCTCGTCGAGCACGTCCGCCATGAAGATGTTGGGCGACTTGCCGCCAAGCTCCATCGTCTGGGGGATCAGATGGTCGGCAGCCGCGTGCATGATCTGCTTGCCGGTGACGGTCTCGCCGGTGAACGAGACCTTGGCGATGCGCGGATTGGCGGCGACCGCCTGGCCGACGGTCCGTCCCGGGCCGGTGACGACATTGAGCACGCCGGGCGGCAGGATGTCGGCGGTGAGCTCGGCGAACATCAGCAAGGTGAGCGGCGTCTGGGATGCGGGCTTGATGACGGTGCAGTTGCCCGCCGCCAGCGCCGGGGCGATCTTCCACGCCGCCATCAGCAGCGGGAAGTTCCACGGGATGATCTGGCCGACGACGCCGAGCGGCTCGCGGAAATGATAGGCGATGGTGTCCGCATCGATCGTCGAGATGCCGCCTTCCTCCGCCCGGATGCAGCCGGCGAAGTAGCGGAAATGGTCGATCGCAAGCGGCACGTCGGCAGCGCGGGTCTCGCGGATCGGCTTGCCGTTGTCGATCGTCTCGGCAAGCGCCAGCAGCTCCAGATTATCCTCGAGCCGGTCGGCGACGCGATTGAGAATCCTGGCGCGCTCGGCGGGCGCGATCCTTGCCCATTGATCCCTGGCGGCGTGCGCCGCATCGAGCGCGCGCTCGACATCTTCCGGCGTCGACAGCGCGAACTCGGCGATCTGGGCGCCATTGATCGGGCTCGTGTCCGCGAAATACTCGCCGCCCGCAGGAGCGCTCCAGCGGCCTCCGATGAAATTATCATAGCGGTGTCGGAAGGAGGCCGCCGCATTGATGGTCCCGATCGCCTTCTCGAACATAACCTGACTCCATCTCTATCGATAGCCTGACGGAGTAATCTCTTTGCCCGGGCGGCCTATAAGTAAGTTCCGCAGAAGGTAGTCTGGTGTCGCTGTCGCGGGCTTTGAGGGTCAAACACGCCGACGGAGCCGATTAGTATTCATCGACTCCCGAACCTATTCGCGCACGCCTGATCGGAATTATGCCGAGACAGGCGTTACTCGGCCGCTTCTTCTTTTGGCGAGGGCGGCGCTTGGCATTCCAATTCTGGCGTTACGCCCGGACGCGCTTTAGGCTCACCCAATCGCCTTTCTGAAGCGTCCCGTCCCTCACGCGGAAATGAGCGTAATGGTCGTCGAAAATCTGGTCGACTTCGACATGACCGACAAGGCGGCGGTGGCGCGGCGTTGCGTGATAGACGTCGAGTATCTGCCCGATGTGTGCGCCATCGGCTTTGCCCAGGCAGGCCACTGTGCCGCCCGCATCCATACGGACGATCTTGCCGCGCATGAACAAGCGATGGCCGATACCCTGTGCGAGGAGCGGCGTGCTGCCAAAGAGCAGAAAGCCAACGGCAGCACCGACGCCAAGATGTTTTCGCATCACTGTTTCCTCTGTCACGTCAGACGCTCGGACCCGGCTTTGAAGGCCGGGAGCACGGGGCGACGCTGGGCATCGTCAAAGAACTGGCCCGCCGCGGGGGCGGCGGCGGGCCCTCAGCCCCGGGGGGGGGGTGTTTTATCGGGGCTGGAAACGTCACATGTCGCTCATCGGCTTGTCGGCCATGGGCTTGTCGGCCATGGGTTTGGCGGTCTTCTTCTTCGCGGCCGGCTTGGCCTTCTTCATCGGCATCTTGCAGCAGCCACTCTTCGCCTTACCGGCCATGCCCGAGCCGTTCGATGCAGGCGACCCGCCGGACATGCCGGCCATCCCCGACATGCCCTGTTGATCCTGCTGGGCCGGTTTCCCCTGCTGCTTCTGCGCGCCGGCCTGATGATCCTTCATCATCTGATCGTGCATCTGCTGCCCGCCATGATCCATGCCCTGCTGGTGGGCATGGGCCGGCGCAGTCTGCGCGGGCGCGGGCGTCGACTGGGCGAGAGCGGTGCCGGCGGCGAAGGTTAGCGTCACGAAGAGGCTGATGGTCGCCGCGCGAAATGTCGTCTGTCGCATTGAGGGTCTCCGAGTGTTCGTCCTGTTGCCCGATCGACGTTCCGATCCCGGCAATTCCAAAGCTTCAATGCTGCTAGCGAGACGCAGTCTGTATACGTAACTTACGAATCCGCTTTTGATCGCGACAAGCATGCGCGGGATCGTGCGGGGTGGACCATGGTCCAAGGTCAAGCCAATTCATGATCCCGCTTGATGGCGGCCGGCAGCGAAGTGCAAAAACCAATTGGCCCGCCGTGGGAGAACGGCGGGCCAAAGCTGCGGTTGAACCAGGCCACGGTCGTTGGCCACCCCGCCTCGTGGTCGGAGCTGGCTTAATTGCAGGGTCAGCAACCGCCCCGCGACCTATGCAACATGCGGGAGGCTCCGTCCTGGGTCCCCATCTCCCGCGTAGCGATCCGATGGTCCTGCATCATCTCACCGGGCATCCGCACTTCGCGGTGTCGCATGCCTTGCATCTGGGCCGTGTCGGACCGAGCCGGCGCCGGCTTCGCCTTGAGCGTCTGTTCAAGGTCGGGCATGCCCGGCGGCATCCCATCGGCGAGAACTGGCCCGGCGCCGACGGCAAGGACGCCAAAGGCTGCGAGCGAAGCGATAATCGCTGCTTTCTTGCGCAAATATGATTCCTTCAAGTCTGAGTTTCAGTGCGACCGGACACATGCCCGGTCGATTCTCGCTCCCCAGGGAGCTTGCCGTTGAGATGGTATCGGCCTGGAGGTGGCAGTATACGTAATTTGCGAAGCTGGCGGTCAGCCTGCAATGTCAGCTTTAGTTCGGCTACTAGCAAAAGCTGGGCGCGGATGACCGACGACGGCGGCCATCAAAGCCTCCGCCTAGCCCGAGCACTGGAAAGCGACGCCGCCTGCTGCAGTGGCGAACAGCGAAACGTAAATCGCACGCCGCTTTTGCTTCGGCGCGATCGTGGCAAGGCCCACCGCCGAACCAGCCACTCGGACTGGCCCAGGCTAAATTGTCGGAATAGACGCTCGCTCGGATCGGTGCCGCAGTGATTGAACGCTCGCCTGGCTGATTATTGATCAACTGGCGAGGGCCGCAACCAGCTTAGAAGGGCAATTTTGTCTTCCCAGAGGGGGCGGGCACAAAAGCGATCGGTTCGGGTATTACGGATATTGCCCTCCCGCGCGCCCTTTAAGGGAAGAGCGGCGCTTCGCCTCGGTGGATCTCATCGGATCGAGAAAAGCGCGTTTGCGTCAGTTTCACGATTGCTCAGGAGGGGCTTCGAAATGACTTTTCTGAGCCGGCGAACTGTCTTGGCGGGCGGAGGCCTCCTGCTGGGGGCGGCATGCACGCGCAGATTTGCGACGCCGGACCAAGCAGGCACGCTGCCCATTCCTCGCCTGTTAGATGCACGCGACCATGGGCAGAGAATTGGACTGAGGGCGCAGGAAGGGGAAACCACTTTCTTCCCAGGGCGGCGGAGCGCCACCATGGGATACAACGGAAGCTATCTCGGCCCGACTCTGCGGGTACATCGCGGGGACGACGTGACGGTGACTGTCAGCAACAATCTGTCTGCTGATACCACGGTTCACTGGCACGGGCTGCTCGTACCGGGAGAGCTGGACGGCAGCCCCCACCAGACCATTAGTCCAGGCGAGACTTGGCGTCCGACGCTGCCGATCCGTCAGCCGGCGGCCACTCTCTTTTATCATTCGCATGCACACGGCCGAACGGCGGAGCAGGTCTATGCAGGCCTAGCGGGATTGCTCTTCGTCACCGACGAGGAAGAGCAAGGTCTCGGTTTGCCTTCGGATTACGGCGTCGACGATCTACCAATCTTGATCCAGGATCGGCAGTTCGTGGATGGCCGTCTGGTGTTACCGGCGGGCATGATGGTGGCGCTGGACGGGAGGCGGGGCAACGTTATTCTCGTAAACGGCGCGTACAACCCGCGAGCAGACGTTCCCAGAAGCTTAGTGCGGCTGCGGCTCGTAAATGGTTCGAATGCCCGGACTTACGATCTTTCGTTCAGCGACGGACGAGCCTTTTATTGGATCGGCACCGAGGGCGGCCTTTTGGAAAAGTCCGTTGAATTGCAGTCCCTCACTCTGGCCTCCGGTCAGCGGGCTGAGATCTTGGTGGACTTCAGCGATGGCAAACCGGTCTCGTTGGTATCGGCTCCGGACCAAAGCACCCTCAGGATGCATGGCATGGGCATGATGCATCGGCACGAGGCTAGCGAAAACAACGCAGGGGATGAAACTGTCCTCACATTTTCACCGCGCTTGGCATCGAGTAAGCGAGGTAGCACCACGCTTCCGCTCCTCCTGGCGTCCCGCGCGGTGCCAGATCCGGCGACGGTCGTCGCACGGCGACGTCTGGTGCTCAACATGAGGCTGGGAGGTATGATGGATAGCGACGAAGAGCCGCTAACGATCAACCACAGGCGATTCGATATTGATCGCATCGATGAGGAAGTCGAGCTTGGCGCCGTCGAGATATGGAAAGTCTCCGGGCAGAAAATGGCCCATCCCTTCCACATTCATGGAGTGCACTTCGACGTGCTACGTCGCGATGGCGAGGAACCAGATCTTCTTGATCAGGGGCCACGTGACACCATCGTCGTGGACGAACCGGTCGAGTTATTAATCCGCTTCGACCAGCCTGCTTCAAAAGCGCCCTTCCTGTTCCATTGCCATATCCTGGAGCACGAGGACGAAGGCATGATGGGTCAGTTTTCCGTGACGTAGTGGGAACAACTCAAGAAGCGAAATCCTGCATATGCCAATAAGGGGGCAATGCTCGACGTGTGACTTCGAACTCCACTCTCGTTTTTGTTCCCTTTTCGGGCTTGGGCCAGAACGTTTCGCACATCTCGATCGAAGGCATTCGATCATCCCGGACACTTGTGCATCACATGACGAACCCTGCGGTTCGTCACGGCCACCAGGCGCCGCGGGCCGCGCTCTATAATGACCATACGCTTGTCGGGCCGTCCCGCGGCCGCTGTCAGTACTCGCGGCAATGAGTAATAGATGGTATCGCCGCGTTCATACCACTTTCCTCCGCCAAGCGGCGTCTGGTCAGGCAATCGGATTTCGCTGTAAGATCCGTTGCGATTAAGAACCCAGGCCATCCCCGACTTACAGCCGGATCGGCCATCAAATGACCAGACACCCGCGAGCTTGGTGGTCGAGGTATCTTCCCTTGCGGGAACGACCCTGGCCGGCGAAGGTAGCGTTGGCACAGTGAGCGCGGCGAAAATCGCCCAGATGGAACACGACCACCGTGTGAAAGTGAGCAGCCGGCATCGATATAACCCGTTAAGCGCGATCGTCATACTGTTCCCTTCCGATCCACACTCACTCCGCTGCGAGCTTCGTTGGTTGCCCTGGGCAGACTATGCCGACCATCTGCCGGTGGTAATGCGTATTTGTCGCTAGACAGAAGAGACGCCTGCGATGGCATCTGATCGCAGATCGCCCAGGACAAGGCAGCCGGCGCAGAACTTGGGATGACGGTGATCGTCTCATGCGCAGTGCAAGCGAGCAACCACATGAGCGGTAACGGGGGTGACGAGTTCGCTTCCGGACGAGGAAAAGGTGACCAGGTGACCTTCATTCTATCCCGACATGTTGGTTTGGACGCTCAAGCCGGGTGCCGAGGCGGAGGCATATAGGCCCGCCCGATGTACTAATCGCAAGCGACCGGTTTTCGGTTCTGATGCTCTTGCGCCCCAGTCAACCGACCGATCGCCATTCGTATATATCACAATTTCGCGGGTCGTTCCCCCCAGATAGGGTCAGAGCAGGTTCGAGTCGTGGAGGGGTCTTGGAACTCAGAAAACGGCGGAAATCCGAGGATTTTTCTTCCCACAGAAACCACTGCTGTACCATGCTGCTGTACCAGTTGGTCACGCAACGAGGCTGTTGAAGCACGCTACACTGGGATGATCAATCCTTTTTAAGGCGGCTTGCGCCCATCTCGGTCGTTGAAACCCTCGCTGCCGGCAGCCTGAAAGCGGACGCCAATTCGATGCGGGTGGAATGGCGGCGCTGTCGGACTGTCCGGTAAGTCCGCTTCCGGGCGGCCACCTGGCTGGAGCGGTCGTTCGTTCATCCAACGCAGAGATGGCAGCAAGGCGCCCTTTCCGGTCGCTCGTGAGACGCCCTGTAACCCCAACAGGAGCCATTGGTCGAGATCGTGGTGGCCATCTCCGTGACGCCTTTATGACCAGGCTCAGGCGATCACTTATACTCTGCTGTAAGCGGCTGAGGCACGGCGTCGGATGAAAAGACGCCGCCTCGCGCTTCTTGGACCTTGATGTCATGGCGTCTTACGAGGCGTCATTTCGCTGCTGACGAAGCCATCTGGAGGTCGAGAAAGTCGCCGTGCCGCGTATTCTCGCCAGGTTTAGCGCTGGGAGGCGGCCGACAATCAGCCGTATTCCGGCCCATAGCCGGCTTCGGCCCAAAGCTGCGCCTCGCGATCCGCCTGCAGCGTCTCAAGCGGCACCGCCGCCTCCTTGAAGTCGAGGTGGTACATCGGAAGCTGCCAATAATGCCGCAGCAACCTGACGTGATCGGCGCTGGCCGCCTCCGTTACGACCTGCGCCGCATCGAGCCGTTCGAACATCGCCTGCGTCAGCTTTTCCTGTTCGGTATAGCCCTGCGTGTCGACGAACTCGACTTCGCCCCAGACCTCGGCGACCGCCTGCAGCCCCGCGCGGGTGAACATCCCCACCGCCGCCATCGCCTTGCCGAGCATCAGCGCGGCTGGCTCGCTTGGCCTCCTGACCGAACCGAATTGCAGCGGCTCGCTCCAGTGCGCGCTGCCATTATCGAGCACTTCGATATCGGCGTACATCGCCGCCTCGCGGCTATAGCGGCTCCAGTTCGGCACGATATATTCGCCGGCATAGCCTTCGAGATAATGGCCCTGTCGCGTGTTATCGACATAGTCGCGCAGCTGCGCCACATCGACCGGACGCCAACTCTGCGCGTCACCATAGATCAATCGGCCGAGGTGATCGTAGAAGGTCCGCACGATCTTGCCGCTGAGGCTCGCGACTAGCTTGGGCGGGCAGCGCACCAGATCCATCAGGATCAGGATCTTGGCGGCTTCCTCCTCGGCGAACCCTTCAAGCACGCGGGCTTCGCGGGGCGCCTGCGTCAGGCTGGCGGCCGCCGTCCAGAAGCTCTCGGCGCTGGCGAGGATCACCGGCAATCCTTCAGCGATCAGGTCGAGTCGCCGCTCGGTAGGGAGATTACACAAGATGCCGGCCTGGCGGTTGCCGAACGTCACTTTGGCCATGGGTCGTTACTCTCGAGTCTTCGCTGGCCCTAC
Organism: Sphingobium sp. UBA5915; assembly: GCF_002431195.1. Lineage (NCBI taxonomy): Bacteria > Pseudomonadati > Pseudomonadota > Alphaproteobacteria > Sphingomonadales > Sphingobiaceae > Sphingobium > Sphingobium sp. UBA5915. The sequence continues at coordinate 134,886 of NZ_DJDV01000100.1, forward strand.
TGTGCCCGCGATTGCGGAGGCGCTGAAGGATTTCTGACGTGGCCTGATGGGCGGCGACCGCGCGATGAAAACGCATCGACACGGAGACGCCACTATGATTGCTTCGCCGCTGATGCAGGCCACCGCCGACCGAATCAAAGCGCTGCGCGCCGCCCGCGCGCTGACACAGGAAGACCTCGCCGCCCTGGCGGGGCGCAGCGTCGCGTCGGTGCAGCGGATCGAACGCGGCGAAAAGGTCAGCGCCTACACCATCGCCTCGATCGCCGCCGCGTTCGACATTACCGCCGAGGCGTTGACCGCCGCGCCAAATGATGACCGCCCCTATCTGCCGCTCGCGACGATCAATGGCGGCCGCGCGCTGGTCGGCTTGATGACGGGCTGCTCGCGTCTCGATTTCGGGTTCGACGAGCTCGACACCCTGGATCAGGCCGAGATGCTGGAGGCGTTCCACGATTTCTGCGCCGGGCTGGTCGGCGATGGCGCCCCGGCAACACCGCTCGCCATCACTCGCAGCGAGCTCGAGGGGCGTGCGAAGCTGACGGCGCTGTCCGAGCGCGGCTTCGTCGTGAGCGGGGCGGCGCTCGCGATCACGGCACATGAGGTCGACGATGACGGCGGCGCCGGCATCGCCATCCTGTTCGCGCAATGGGACGAGACCATCGCGGTGCTGCGCGTCGGGGTCGGGCGGACGCTCGATCGCGCCTATGTGCTCGACAGCCTGGGACAATGGGAGACGCCCAAGGGTTACGCGCTAGTCTATCCGGCCGGCTCGCGCGAGGATGGCGATTGGGCAGAAGATTGGAGCGGGATCGGCTCCGATCCGCCGTCGGACGGGGAAGGTTCGGGCGCCAATGTATAATGTGATGGTCACCGCTGGCGACAATGCCTGGGAAGAAGGCGTCTATGTCTGGGATCGCACCCGGATGCTCGAATATACCGAGGACGTCATTCGCGATGCCCTAAAGGCGCTGACCCCAGACGCGCTGGAGGAGCTCGCCAAGCTTCCCACCCTTTTCATGTACGAGCAGCACACCGAAGGCACGCCGCGCCTCGGCACGATCAAGCGCATCCAGCAGCGCGGCTCGGAATTTCGTGTGATCTTTGAGTTCGACGAGGACGTGCCGGCGCTCTCGCTCGAGCAGATCGCGGCGACCAAATGGGATCTGCAGCTCGCTGATTTCGAGTTCAGCCGCACCCATTGGGCGGTCAAGGCAGGCGATCTCTACGCGATCCTGCGCCAAAAGGGGCTGATCCCGGACGCCGCGCCGGAGGCGGTCGCAGCGCCGGCCGAGCCGGAAGCCGCGCCCGCCGTTGATGTCGTGCCAGCCAAGGTCTTTCTCGTCCATGGCCGTGACGAGGCCGCCAAACATGCGGTCGCGCGGTTCCTAGAAACCCGTGTCGGCCTCGGCGTGATCATCCTGAGCGAGCGCCCCAATCAGGGTCGGTCGATCCTCACCAAGTTCCAGGAGGAGGCCGATGGCGCCGCCTACGCTGTCATCCTGATGACGCCCGATGATCTGGGCCAGTTGCGTCCGGGGCTTCTGCCGGCCGGCGTGGCGCCCGCCGATCCCGCGCCGCGCCCGCGCCAGAACGTGATTTTCGAGATGGGCTTCTTCATCGGCCAGCTCGGCGCCGATCGCGTTTGCGCGCTCGTTCCGCCGAACGTCGAACGGCCTTCCGACTATGATGGCATCGTTTACGTGCCCTTCGATGATCAGGAAGGATGGCAGCGCAAGCTTGTCACCGAGCTGCACGCCGCCAATGTGCCGGTCTCGCCGACTTGGTGGCAGGCTCCTTAGCCCCGCGTGTCATTGCTGTGACATTGCCGATCGAGAATTCGGGCACTAAGCCTTCCGCGCCTGCCGTGGCTCTACAGCGTGGTTGAAACATTGCCGCTGCACCCTCTCGCCCGTCGCGTCCGTTTGCCAAAACCTGCTTTTCCGCTACCGCCCCATTCTGCCGGCTAGTAGAGCCTCGCGTTTACATCGACAGTACCGCTGGTTCGAACGTCGGCTTTGGTACTCTCTGCAATATATAAGCTGCCTGGCAACTCACGGCCCGATATCGGTCGCTTGCCCGACCGGAGCGACAGAGTCGCAGTAACGACCGGCACTGGGCCGCTAGCGGTCAGTCGGCTATTAGTGTTGTTCTCAAGCAGACAAGCCGTTCGGCCAAACTCTCAATCCACGGCAAAAAGCGATCAATCACCAATCGCTAGCAGTTTAGGTCTCCGCCTACGGATCTGCGATTGGCAGCGACTAGCAGCCCTTTTTGGCGGATATCCGTCTATTTCCGCGCTGGTTTTGCGTCTGAGATCGAATGAAATACTCTGCTCGTCGATTGGACGAATGCGGCCGTTCTACTTCGGGCTCAATCCATAGACGCTAAGTGAACCGCTTACCTTCGTCCTCCCAAGCCGACAACGCTCCGGCTTTTCCCGATTCCGACAGATGCGGTTGCTTTCATAATCATCGAGGCGATTTTCTGCGCGCTGCTCACATAGCACAATGCCATGCCGGCAAGCGCCTGGCACCGGGACAGCAAAGCCGGGCAAGCGGAACCCCGCGAGTCGGGTTGGGCTTCACGCGGGGTTCCTGGACGGCCCCTTGGGGGCACCTGCGACCCGCAGGGCTTCGGGGGGAGGCGGGGCCGTCCTTTCCTGATCTTGCGATGTTCGTTGCGGTTTCCTGCCCAGGGTATCTCCTGAATAGCCGTGTCACCGGGGAACGCGCCCGATCACATGCTGTCCATGTCGTGATCGGCCATCGAGGACATGTCATGGCCCGCATGGGGATCGGCGGGCGGGGTCGCCTCGCTCGCGGGTTGCGTGCGCGTTGCTGGCGCTGCGGGTGTGGCAGTTGCGCGTGATGCGGGCGGGACAGCGCGCCGTGACGCAGGCGTGGCGGCGCCAATTGTCGAAAGAGCGTCCTGACGTGCGGCCGCTGCCTCATTTTCGGAGGGAGAGGTTGCCGGGTCTGCAAGACCCGCCTCGGGTGCCGTGCCAGGCATCACCGCAGTTCCGCCCATAGGCGAAACCTCAGCAGCCGGTGTGCTCTCCTGCGCTTGGTCACAAGCGGCGAGAGCGAACGTCAATGGCGCGGTCGCGAGAAATGCTATCGCGGTGTTCGATTTCAGAATTCGCATGTTATTCAACTCCTTCAGAGCCACGAAACGCCAAGATGGTCCGGTCCGTGCGCGAGCTCGCCGCCAAGGAACCCCTGGATGAGAACGAGTGCCGCCATGGAGAAGATCGACGCGCGCAACCATGCGCGGCTCTGGCTCGGCCTGCTCGCGAGGTATGCCATCGCAATACCGAGAACCGCGATCAGCATACCGGTCCATCGATGGACTTGCATGACAGTATCGCCGCCGAACCACAGACCGGTGTGAATCCATCCGAACAGAACTGCGACGACTGCGCCGATTGCTCCGCCGTAGACGAGTACGCGCACCGCACTTTCCAGGCCCGCTCCTTTCCGGCGCATCACGAACAATTCGGTGGCCGCAGCCATGAAAAACAAGGCGATCGGGAAGTGGATCGTTGCCGGATGCAGCTTTTTCAGTACGGCCATGACGCCGGTTTCGCTCTCATCCGCATGGCCACCGGCCTCGTCATGGGCTGCGCCCGCTTCATCGTGCGCGCCGGAGGACTCGCCAGCATCCGCAGTCTCGCCCATCTGCGCCATGGCCGCCTGGTCGTGCACATCGCCATTGGTGGCAGCAGGCGCGGCGCTCGCCTCTTCGCCGTGCTTTTCGTCGCCATGAGCCTGAACGGGTCCGACGAAGAGCAGGCTTGCGGCGAGCAGCGCCAGAAATGAGGGGGCTTTCATGTCTCGTATGTCTCCCGACCCTGCAGTTAAAGTGCGACCTATGTGCCTGATACGCACGGCAGCCGCGTGCCCCTCGCATTAATTTGATAGTTCAGCGCGACTGAAGTGCGCCCGGGTGGTCACGCTTGCTGGCGGCATCATCGCGATCGTCGAACGCATTCGGCTCCTGGCCGCGTTCGGCCTGGCGAACGAGGGTAAAGCGTTCGCCCACGCGAATAAGCCCCATGGGCTCAGGCGAGCTTGCTCTTCTTTGCGCGGCGGCGCAGCCTCGGCATCCGGTTCGCCAGCAGGACGAAACCCGACAGGGCTATGATCGTGCCGCCAATGCCGAACAGCAGCAGCCACCAACTGTTGATGCGGTCGCGCTCGGTCCAGTCCATGATGTGGAGGCCCCAGATGAAATCGAACAGGCGCCATGTATCGCTGCGCGCCGCCCCGAGCGTGCCGCTGGCGGCATCGATGTAGATGCGCGTCGAAGCCTCGTCAGCATAGGTGACCTGCCAGGCCGGAAAAGGGCCGCGAAACTCGGTTCCGATGGGGTCATCGACGATCCGTGCGGCCTCGATGGTCGTGCGCGGCCCGGTCCATGCGCGCAAGGCGATGGATTTTGCCGTTGCCGCCGAGATGGGGGAGAGTTTACGCCCAGTCACCGGATCGTGGAGGCTCACGCTACCGTCAACCTTGCGGACCTCGGTCACGGCATCGCCGTCGAGCGAACGTGTCGTTACCGCTGCAAGAGTACCGTCGTTTGCGACCCAGGCCGGGAGCGGGGCATCGGCGGGCAGCGCCTCTTGTTCACGCGAAACGACATGTTCGGAGCGAACTTCTTCCAGGTCGAGAAACGACATGAGGGCGCCGGTTCCCATCCACAAGAGAACCTGGACACCGACGAAAATCGCCAGCCATTTGTGGATCTTGCTGCCGAGCACATGCAGGCGCAGCTTCAGCGACGGCGTTGCCAACCGGTGCTACCTCTTCGAAAGCCGTAATCAGTTGCGCGGCGCGCGCGACGAGGAATGGTACTGGACGATTCTCCACCCGTCCGCATCGTGAGCAAGCACCGATGTCGCCACGCCGTCGCGCTCGATCACCCGGCCATCGCTAAGTTCGATGCGATAGCCATACGTCTCATAGGCATGGGCCATGTGCCCCATCCGGGTGACGGTCAGCGTGGGGTCGGTAAAGGTGAAGCTCACAATCGCGTCGAGCTCGGGGCCCAAATGGTGCTCCATGTAATTGGCAAAGCTTCCTTCGGCCTTGCCATTCTCGAAGATCGCCGAGTCCTCGGCGAAGAGCGCGCGCATTGCCTGCGCGTCGCGCGCTTCAAGAGCGGTGCGATAGGCCTTGAGGGTTTCTTCAGCGCCCGCGACATCGTCCGCCGAAGCGTCCATCGCGTGCATCTGATGGTTCGCATGGGAAGAGTGGTCCATCTGCTGCGCGAAGGCTGGCAGCGGTATCAGCGTGGCAACAAGCGCAGTCGCCGCGATGCGTGTCAAAGTCTTGGTCATGGAAGTTCTATCCTTTTTGAGATTTCAGAACCAGAATCGCACACCGACGACATAATTGGTGACGCTCGGATCCTCTCCGGCGGCCCGCGCAAAATCCGCGCTGTCGCCGATGCGCCATTCCTGGGAAACGCCGACATAGGGCGCGAATTCGCGTGCGAACTCGTAGCGAAGACGCAGACCTGCCTCGATCCGGTCGAGGCCAGCGCCAATGCCGAGTTCGGGAATATCCTGAGCGGAAAGTGCGATTTCGGCACGCGGTTGAAGGATCAGCCGCTGCGTGATGCGCTGATCAAGTTCGCCCTCAAAACGCGCCGTCACATCGCCCTTGGTGGAGACGAAGGCCGCGGCATCGACCTCGAACTGGTAAGGCGCGATCCCTTGGATACCGATAACCGCGTGCGTGCGTTCCGGACCGGTCAGGTCCTGGCGAACACCCGCCTGGAAATCGAAGAAGGGCGCAATGGCGCGGCTCCAGAGCGCCTGGACCTCGGCGCCTTCTATGGGTTCGCCGAAGCTGCCCTCACCCTCGGACTTGAACCAGAATTTGTCGATGTCGCCGCCATAATATCCCTGGATGTCCCACAGATATCCATCCTTCCCCTCGCGGGCGCGGTACTCGAGCCGGTCGCCCTGAAACCAGAAGCGCATTCCTCCGTCGGTCTCGCGGACAAGCTCGCGGCGCGCTTCGTTCATGGCTTCCTCGCCCCAGATGGCGACCGCCGCGCGCGCTGGGCCGCTCCCTGCTTCTGGAGGAGGCGGCAGCAGCGGGATATCATCGTCCGAGCCCATCTGCATCGCCGAATGGTCCATGCCCTGCCTGTCCTGCGAAGGCGTCTCCCCATGGTTCATCTGGCTGTGATCCATCTGCCCATGGTCCATCGACGAACTGGCCTCCGCCTGACCCATCTCGCCGTGATTCATCTGCGAATGATCCATCGCGCCTTCGGCGGGCTTGCCCTGCGGCATCGAGCCGTGATCCATTCCTTCATGACTTTCGGGCGATGCCTGTGGACGGGCAGCGTCCACAGGCATTGTCATGCCAGAATGGCCATCCTGAGCGGTCATCGCACCATGATCCATGGTTGAGTGATCCATCTGCGAGCGGTCCATGGCGGCTTCAGGTTGAGCAGCCGGTTCGCATGCTCCATCTGCAACCGGATGCCCCATCGCGCGATGGCGCTCGGCTTCTTCCTCGCACTTCGTCTTCGCGTCAGCCTGCGCCTCGGCGCTTTGCTGCGGCTCCGCCGGCGAATGACCGGCATGCTGCGCCGCCGCGGGGGAGGCGAGAACTGAGCCGGCTGCGACCGATGCGAGCAGGCTGACAATACGAATTTTCATGCTTCGCTCCCGTCGGGATTGGCGACCGTGACGATCTGAAACATCCCGGCATGCATGTGGTAGAGAAGGTGACAGTGGAAGGCCCAGTCGCCCGGCTCGTCCGCCGTCAGGTCGAACTGCGCGCTGCCACCCGGCTGCAGGATTACCGTGTGCTTGAGCGGTTGACGATCGGCCGGCGCGCCATTGACCAGCTCGAAGAAATGACCGTGCAAGTGAATGGGGTGCGCCATCATCGTGTCGTTGACGAGCTTCACGCGCACGCGCTCGTTATAGGCGAAACGGATCGGCTCGTCTGAGACGGCGGAGAACTTCTTGCCGTCGAACGACCACATGTAGCGCTCCATATTGCCGGTCAGATGAATTTCCATTCGCCGGGACGGCGTGCGGCCCTCGCGGTGTGGAGTCAGAGCGCGCAGCTTGCGATAGTCGAGCGTACGATGCGGCACATCGGCGAGACCGATGCCGGGATCGCCCATGCGGTCGACCGGGTTCATCGAGACCATGTCGAGACCGGGCCCGACCTTCACATCGGGCGGCAGAAGCGACGTGTCGCGCATCTGCATCCCCGACATGCCGGCCATGCCTGCCATCTCGGATTGGCCGGACGAACCATGATCCATCCCCGCCATGTCGCCGCCACTTCCGTGGTCCATGCCCGACATGCCGGCATCGCCAGACGAGCCGTGGTCCATGCCGCTCATGCCCATGTCGGCCATGGTCAGAAGCGGCGGATCGCGCAGCGGCGGAATGGCGGCGCGAGCGCCGGGTGCGCTCGCGAGTGTGGCAATACCCATGCCCGAGCGGTCCATCGACTCCGCGACCAGCGTGTAGGCTTGTTGCGCGCCCGGCGTCACGACGACGTCGTATGTCTCGGCCACACCGATCTGGAACTCGTCGACCTCCACCGGCTCGACGTTCTGCCCGTCCGCCTGAACGATGGTCATCGGCAGGCCGGGAATGCGAATATTGAAGAAGGTCATGGCGCCGGCATTGATGAAGCGCAGCCGCACGCGTTCGCCCGGGCGGAAGAGGTATTCCAGATTGTCGAGCGGGCCATGGCCGTTCAGAAGATAGGTATAAGCCGCGCTCGACACGTCGAGGATGTCCGTCGGCATCATGCGCATTTTCGCCCACATCCGGCGATCCTCGCCCGAAAGCGGGTAATCGTCGGTCCAGGTGTTCTGGTTGTAGTTGAAGTAGCCTTCGCCCTTCTTGAGCTTGTCGAAAATCGTGTGGGGCGACATTTCGCTGAATTCGCTCAGCACCACGATATATTCGCGGTCGGCCTGGACCGGATCGGGTCCGGCGGGGTCGACCACGATCGCGCCGTAATGCCCGGCCTGTTCCTGCAGGCCGCTATGCGAGTGCCACCAGTAGGTACCCGACTGGCGAACCGGAAATTCGGCGGTGAAGGTCTCTCCCGGTTTGACGCCGGGAAAGCTCACGCCAGGCACTCCATCGAGCTGAAACGGCACGAGCAGACCGTGCCAGTGGATCGAGGTATCTTCCTCGAGCTGGTTATGGACATTGAGCCGGACGGTCGTGCCTTCCTGCAATCGCAACAGCGGACCGGGGATCGTGCCATTGACGGCGATCGCGCCGCCGCGCCTGTTGCCGGTCGCGAAGGCCGATCGGGCAACGGTGAGGTCGATACTGGGGCCGGATATCTCGTCCAGCCCCTTGCGGGCGTTACCTGCGAGGATGTCCGCGCCCCGTGCCCAGGCAGGCATCGCCCCGGCAAGGCCGAGCAGACCCATTCCTCCTGCTCCGGCTCCGAGAAACTTGCGTCGATTGACGGCGATCATAAAGGGCTCCTGACTTGGCGTTTACCGTTACTTACGCGCGCGCCCAGCCAACCCCCCAAAGTTTTTCGAAGCGCTCCTTCAGCCTGTTGCGCGCGCGATATACGCGGGTTTCGATCGCCTTTTCGGTCGTTCCGAGAAGATCGGCCGCCTCGGCCTGGCTACGCCCCTCGATGGTCACGAGCACAAGCGCTTCGCGCAGCCTTACAGGCATTCGCGCGATCTCGGCCTGAACGAGATTGAGCTCTTCCCTGGAAACGGCCAACGCTTCAGGACCCGGCAAATCGTCGGCGATGGAATGGAGTTCGTCATCACCCGACAGTCCGAAAAAGCCCGCGACCTTGCGCCTGCGCAAACGGTCCCGGCAGCGGTTGAGGACGACGGTTGTCAGATAGGGTCCGATCGGCTTGTCCGGATCAAGCCGATGGCGCGTCAGCCACACCGAAGCGAGGCTGTCCTGAACAACGTCCTCGGCCTGAGAAGGAGAGGAAAGCATGCGTGTCCCGAGCGCGAGAAGCCGACCAGTTTCATGCTCGACGAGTTGGCTGAAAGCCCGCTTGTTTCCAGCCCTCGCCTGCGAAACAAGGGCCTCATCCGGATTGTCGCCCGCCCCCGACATGGCGCTTCAGTCGCGAGGGTCGCGGGTCAAGGCGTCGGAGACCTTGCGGTCGAACTGGCGTTGCTGCTCGGGTTCGAGAATTTCGCGCATGTCGAAGACATGGCGCACCGTTGCTTTCTGCAGATCGCCCATGCGTGCATGCACCTCGTCGATCGCGGCCGAGACCTCGGGACCGTACTCATGCTCGGTTTCCATCGCCTGGGCGAGCCGGGCATTGGCTGCACGCGCCGATCCTTCGAGCCGTGCCCTTTCGACAGCGAAACGAGCCTCGAGCGCATCGAGACGCTGCTCCTGGTCGGCCGTCAGGGTGAGTTCGTCGTGCACGAAATCGTGGAGGCCGGAGCCAGCCTCGTGATTGGCCCAGCGGTCCGCGGCAATCGCGCCGAGGCATCCTGCAAGTGCTGCGAGAAGCACCGCGAGAACGATATGCGTCGTCTTCAAACCCTATTGCTCCACATGGAGGAGCGCCGATGGGGACAGCTGTTCGCCGAGGATAAGACTCTCGCCAAATGACGCGGAAGACGTGCCATAGCCGCCGGGCCAACCGCTCGTTCCGGCGCCAGCTCCAAGCCCGACGACGAACAGACCGACGAACAGAGCCGTCCGGCGGCGTCGGTCGGCGATTTCGCCAAGCTGTCCGGCGCGCTGCCAAACGCCATCCATGAAGTCCGCGGGGACCTCGCTGGTGCCGGTGGCGGAAAGGGTTCCGAGCACCGCATCAAGAGAGTGATTGTCACGCATCCGAAAAACTCCTGTGGGTTGCACGTGTCCTATACGCGCTCGCCTGCACAATCCCTTAAACTTCTTTTTTTGAGGGAATGTCCACCACCATACGTAATCGAGACGGGTCTGTCAGAATCGGGTCGAACCCGGGATGAATGGAAACCAACTCGTGAGCAATATCACCGCACCTGAAGATCACGGCGAATTTACGCCTCTTCTTGGCAAGAGCTTTCTGACGCCCCTTTACGACCGGGCGATCGGTCTGTTCACCCGCGAACATCTCTGGCGCCAAAGGATTGTCGAAGAGCTGCACCTTGTCCCCGGCGACCGGGTGATCGATGTTGGCAGCGGAACCGGCACTCTTCTCAAGGCCTTGATGACGGATTGTCCGGAAGCGGGTCTGATCGGTGTCGAACCCGACCCGGATGCGCTCGCGCTTGCGCGGCGCAAGTTTGGCGCGGGAGCCGATCTCGTGAAATGGCACAATGGCTTTCTCGAAAGCCTCAAGCTACCCGCAGGGTGGCAGCCGAACAAGATCGTCAGCAGCCTCGTCCTGCACCAGGTCCCCTTGCGCAAGAAGCAGACAATCCTGGAAACCATCGAAAGCTTGCTCGTGCCAGGCGGAACCGTGTTGATCTCCGATTATATGAAGCAGGATAGCCCACTCATGCGGAGCCTCTTCCGGGCGACCGTCCAGTCTCTTGACGGCATAAGCGACACGCAGCCCAGCGCCGACGGCGAAGTCGAAAAACTGTTCGCCGAAATCTTCACCGAGCCATGCCTGCTCCAACGGTTCCCGACGGCAACCGGGACGATCTCGCTATGGCGCGGATACAAGAAAGGAATTGCACAATGAATTTGAAAAAGCCTTCGCTGCTCCGGCGATCGATTAGCGGCGCGGCCTTGCTCGTGCTGGCAGCCTGTTCGAACGTGGCTCAGGCAGCGACCTATACGATGTTCCGGGATCCAGGATGTGGGTGCTGTCTCAACTGGGCAGGCCATGTCGAAGACGGGATGAACACGAAGGTGGCATCGGTCGACAGCAACGACATGGCGGCGATCAAGACCGCGCGGGGCGTACCCCAAGAGTTATGGTCATGCCATACGATGGAGGTCGATGGATACATCATCGAAGGTCACGTGCCTGCAGAAGCCGTCGCCAAGCTTTTGCGCGAACGGCCCGCCGGCGTTGCCGGCCTCGCGGTTCCGGGAATGCCTCTGGGATCGCCCGGCATGGAGGCCGGAAACCGGATCCAGCCTTACGACGTCATCGCCTTTGGCCCAACCGGACAGAGCGTCTTCGCGTCCTTTCCGTAAGGGGGTGAAGCCACTCCATGCGTCGGCATGAAAGGTTGCAGGCGATGAGGACTAATTGCGGGAAGCGACACAGAAGCCTGTCGAACTTCTCGCCGGGTCCGGGCTGGCTGCCCCCACAGTCCCGGACCTTTCCAATTTGTATGATTGCAGCACGCACGAAATAGGAGAAATGCGATAGTCAAAAGCTCGGTCAGAAATGCTGGATCTTTTTAAGGGGTGAACCTCTGCCCAACGTACTGCTTGTCGTGATGCTTCTCGGACGGGATGACATAGACAGGGGAAAGACTTGCAGACAGATGGCGACGATCAACATAGCGAGAATGCGGGCTCGATAACGTTGCTGGGCGGTGTCGCGATGGGGACCGGCGTCATGATTGGCGCAGGTATCTTCGCACTGACCGGCCAGATTGCCGAACTGGCTGGACCGTTATTTCCGCTTTCTTTCATAGTCGGCGCGCTGGTTACCTCGCTTGCCGCCTACAGCTACATCAAGATGTCGAACCGCTGGCCCTCCTCTGGCGGCATCGCGATGATCCTTCAGAAGGCTTACGGACCGGGCGTCGTTGCAGCATCGGCATCGCTCCTGATGGCGCTGTCGATGGTCATCAACGAAAGCCTGGTCGCTCGGACCTTCGCGACCTATGCCTTGCGGCCCTTTGGGCTCGAAAGCAGCGGCATTCTGGTCTCCGTCGCGGCACTGGCCCTCATCGTTTTCGCCTATTTCGTGAATGCTGCCGGCAACAAATCGGTCAGCGGGTTTTCGCTCATTATGTCGGCAATCAAGATCGGCGGCATCGCCCTGTTCGCAATTGCGGCGATCTGGGCCACCGGATTTTCAGGCGGTGCCTTCGCAGAGCCGGTCGCGCTTTCGGGCCTCGACGCGTTGCTCGCTTCGGTCGCTTTCTCGATCCTCGCTTTCAAGGGTTTCACCACCATCACCAACAGCGGCGGCGAAATCATCGATCCGCATCGGAATGTCGGCAGAACCATTATCATTTCGATCGCAGTATGCGTGGTCGTCTACCTTCTCGTCGCGGTGGCGGTCGGCGCCAGCCTCAGCACTTCAGAAATAGCCGAGGCGCGCGATTACTCTCTTGCGGCAGCTGCGCGCCCCGCGCTCGGAGAGCTTGGCTTCTATTTCACAGTCGCAATCGCGATCGCAGCCACGACCTCGGGTGTCATCGCCAGTGTTTTCGCCGTTTCGCGAATGCTGACGATGCTGACCGAGATGAAGATGATCCCGCATAGCCATTTCGGCATGAGCGGACCGATCCGCAGTCACATGCTGGTCTATACCGTAGTGATTGCCGGCACGCTCGCGGTCCTGTTCGATCTGTCGCGGATCGCTTCGCTCGGAGCATTTTTCTATCTCGTAATGGACATGCTTGTGCATTGGGGCGTGCTGCGCGGTTTGCGGGAAGAGATCGGTGCGCGTGCCTGGGTGCTATGGTCGGCACTCGTGGCGGACAGCGTAGTCCTGACAGCTTTTGCCTTCGCCAAGCTCAAAACCGACCCTGCGGTCGTCGCCTATGCGGTCGCAGGCATTGCCGCCGTTTTCATCGCCGAATGGTTCTATTTGTCCAGGCGTTCGCAAGCGATGGACTCCGCTTCAGAAAGACCGGCGGAAGAGAGGCGGTGACCCCGTTAGTAGAACACGAGCGCAAAGGCAGCGACCAAAAGCCGACGAGGATCGAGGCGCCAAGTTCGCGGATCAAAAGAAATTCAAGACGGAGCATATCGTGACGACTAAAACTGCCACCGTTTACCGAATGGTCATGCCGGACCACGTTTGTCCGTATGGATTGAAAACGGTCGATTTGCTCAAACGCGAAGGTTTCGAGGTGGACGACCACCATTTGAAAACGCGCGAGGAGACCGATGCGTTCAAAGAGCAGCATGGGGTAGAAACCACCCCCCAAACCTTCATCGGCGGGAAGCGCATCGGAGGTTACGACGATGTCCGTGAGCATGTCGGCAAGAAAAGAACGCAAGCCGGTGATGACGAGACCAGCTACCAGCCCGTCATTGCCATTTTCGGCGTCGCTTTCCTCCTGGGTCTGGCAATTAGCTGGTACGTTTTCGACACGATTTTCACGGTGGAAGCGGTCGAATGGGTTGTCAGCCTATCGATGGCCTTGCTCGCGATCCAGAAGTTGCAGGACGTGCGCAGCTTCTCGACCATGTTCCTCAACTACGATCTGCTGGCGCGACGCTGGGTACGATATGGATTTCTATATCCGTTCGGTGAGGGTTTGGCTGGAATATTAATGGTCGCGCACGCGCTTCCGATCGTCTCGGTTCCGGTATCGCTGTTCATAGGGACGGTCGGCGCGGTCAGCGTGTTCAAGGCGGTCTACATCGACAAGCGCGAGTTGAAATGCGCTTGCGTCGGCGGAAGCAGCAACGTGCCGCTCGGCTTCGTATCGTTGACCGAGAACCTGTTCATGATCGGTATGGGTCTTTGGATGGGTGCCAAGGCCCTGGGTTGGGTCTCGCTATGATTTGGGCACTGCTTCTCGGTTTCGCGCTGTTCGCGATCTCTCTCTACTTCCACATGTTGATGCTGCGCGGGGCGAAAGCCGTTTCTCCGCCAGGCAAGGACCCACGCCATTTCCGGCTGCTTGCAGGCTCCAGCCTCGTTCTTCTCAGCCATCTGGTCATCGCCGGCATATTCGCGGGCGGAATGTATCTCGCTTCCGTCTGGGGCCTTGGCGGGCTCGAGAAGGACGTCATCAACAGCTGGATGGATTATTACTACTTCGCGCTGATCACGATCTCGACGGTCGGTCTCGGCGATATTCTGCCCGCCGGGCACATGCGCGCCATTTCCGGCATCGCCGCCCTTACCGGGTTCCTGATGATCAGTTGCACCGCCCAATATGTCTATCAAACCATGAGCGAAAAGGAGAATTGATATGGCTGAAGCTAGGCACGATGCACACGAAAAAGGTGGAGGGGGCGGCAACTACTGGCGGTTCATGGCAATGGTATCGACCTCGACCGTGATCATGTTCTTCCTGATGTATGCCAACAGCTTCGACATGGACGACGTTTTCTGGAGCGAGACGCGCTTCTGGATGATGTTCGTCATGGGCGCGATGATGATGGTGGTCATGCTTCTCTTCATGTGGGGCATGTACAAGGACCGGACCAAGAACTTCATCATCTTGGGTGTCGGAGCCGTCGTCTTCGCGCTCGCGCTATGGCTCGTACGCAGCCAGACCACGGTGGACGATACGGAATACATGGCCGCGATGATCCCGCACCACTCGATCGCGATCATGACTAGCGAGAGGGCGAGCCTGAAGGATCCGCGGGTTCGCGAACTCGCGCAGGCCATCATCGTCGCGCAGCGGCGCGAGATCGCCGAGATGAAATATCTCATCCAGGACATCGAGGAAAACGGTCCGCGCACCGAAGAACGCCTGCCCGAGGAGATGCAGCAATGAACAAGATCGCAATCCTGACGCTTGCAGCCCTCCCTCTGGCGGCCTGCAACACCAATACCGCGGTCGGCAATGATCGCGAAGCACAGCTCGATCCCCCGGCAACTGCGGCGCCGATAGAGAGTGCTGCGAGCGCTCTTGCCAACCTCAGCCCGGGCCTCATGCTGCCCGAGACCATGAGCGACGCGGACCTCGCCACGCTGGGAGCCGAGAACACGTGTCAGTTTCGCCTGACTGAGGTCGCGTTTCCGTCGTTCGTCTACGACAACAGCGGTGGCGGCGCGATCAAGATCAACGGCAAGCTGATCCCTGTCACAGCAAGCGCCTCGGGTGAGTATGCGAATGGTGAGCTTCGTATCCGCACGCGCCTTCTCGATGACGAAGGAGACGCGGGCCTGCAGATGCAGGAACTCATCGTCGCCGGACCTCGGATGAAGGACGAGTTCGGGTTCTGGGGGTACACGACCTGCGGCAACAGCGAGGCGTGAACACGAGCGAGCGGGCGCCAGCGTGCGTCGGCGCCCGCTCCATGATCACGACGGGCCCGGCACGCGCGGCCAGATTCATAATGAGGTACGACAGTGGCAGCTGAGCCTGTGACCGATGCAGCACCCATTGCGGTCTTCGGTGCCGGAGGAAAGACCGGTACGGAAATACTGCGCCATGCGGTTCGCAAGGGCATCGCGGTTCGAGCGTTCGAGCACACCTTGCCCGAACCATCGGACCGGGTCGATAACGTCGAGTACTTCCAATGCGATGTACTCAATGACGACTTCAGCAGCGAGCTCGAAGGTTGCCGTGCTGTTATTTCCGCACTCGGTATAGGGTTTAGTCCATCGACGGCGATCGATCCGCCTCCGCTTTACACGGAGGGAACCCGCAGGCTGGTGGAAGCGATGTCGGCAACCGGCATTTCCCGGATCGTCGTGATATCGGCAGCGTTCGTAGAGGCGCAGCCCAGCGTTCCTGCATGGTTCGAGCTCACAGCAAGACCAGCCTTGCACAAAATTCTCGCACAGATGCGCGCAATGGAAGATCTTCTGGAGCGCGCGAAAGGCCTGGAATGGACGGCTGCGCGACCGGGCTGGCTCCTGGACGAACCCTATACCGGTGAAGCCGTCATTTCCGACGAGCGCCTTGCCGAAGGTTGCTTTCGCTGCCGGCACGCGGATCTTGCGGCAGCGATGCTCGAATTCGTCTGCGAGAACACCTGGGTCAACGCCAAGCCCGCAATAGCCCGCCCAGAAGAAGACCGCTTCGAAAGCATGACAGCGCTGAAAGCCGAACTGGGAATCGACTGAGGAGGAGGCGGCATGTTCGAGACACGTACGGCGACAATCGGGAGGGGTCACGATAATTTTGAGACTCTCCGCAGGCTGCATGACCTTGTCTTAAAAGCGGCAAAGCTCTAGGTGAGTGTGATGCGAGCCTTGCGTACCCTAGGACTGTTATTGATCGCCTGCGGGCTATTCGTCCAGTCGGCCGCGCATGCTTCTGCTCTTCCTCAGGTCGTCGACGCAGGCGATCCGGCCTGCGCAGAGATGGAAACGATGGCGGGCGCGACTTCCACGGAAGATGACGGCAGCGCACCTTGCAAGAACCTTCGGCTGGATTGTCTGGTGGCGCTCGGGTGCATTGCGCCGCTCGCTCCCGGCGCTGATGCGACCCTTTCCGAAGACTTACCGGCGCAGGCTGCTCAATTCAGCGGTTTGATCTCCAATTCGCTCGCCGCCCCAAGGCTGGGGCCAGAACCGCCACCTCCGCAATTTCCGGCATGACCCGCGTGCAGGCTTAAGCCTGCGCGCTCCTGCCTCTGGATGAACGGCCTGCGCTCGACGCGGGCCGGTGATCCGGAACGCGTGCCTGACGCGCTCCTTTTGCGGAATGAACAATCATGAAACGAGTATGCTGGACCGCGCTTCCGGTCCTGCTGGCCATTGCGCCGGCAAGTAATGCCCAGTCGGTGGGCTATGAAGAAGCTTTGCGAGCAGCGGCTAGCGACCAGCCGCAGGTTCGAACAAGCGAGCTGCGACTGGACGCCCGGCGCGAGATCGCCGACGCTGCCGATGAACTGCCTGACCCGCGCCTTCGCGCGGGCATCCAGAACCTGCCGGTAAGCGGGCCGGCCGCGTTTGATCTGGGTCGCCAGCTTCCCACGCAGATCCAAGTCGGAATCGAACAGGAGATTCCCAATCTCGCAAAGCGCAGGGCCCGGTCTGGAATGGCGGACGCCGACATCGACTTTGCCGCAGCACAGTTGATTCAAACCCGTTACAGGGTGTGCGTCAGCGCAGGAAAGGCATGGATCTCGTTGGCTTACGCCCAACGGGCTCTGACCGTGGCCGACGATGCGCTTGCTGAAATCGGGGGGCTCGTGCCACTCGCGCGCAGTTCTGTAGCCGCCGGTTCGGCCAGACCCGCCGAAAGTCTCGAAATACGCCGTGCCGTGCTCGAGGTCGAAGATATGCGGACCAAGATTGAAGCCGACCGAGAGGCCGCGCAAGCCATGCTGTCGCGCTATACCGCTCTGACGAACGCTATCGCGACCGGAACCACGCCTTCGCCCGATCTCGATCCCGAAGGTTTGCGGGCAAGTTTGCAAAGCAATCCGGAACTTGTCGTGGCGCTTGCGCAGGTTCGTCAAGCGGAAGCGCGAAGTGATCTTGCCCGATCGGAAAGGCGTCCGGATTTCGGCGTCAATGTGAGCTATGGAAGGCGCGATCCCGACTTTGGCGATGTCGTCTCGGTGATGGGTTCGATCACGCTCCCGATTTTCGCCGACCGGCGCCAAAACCCGCGTGTAGCCGCCGCCGACGCCGAGGCGGCGGCGGCGCAGTCGGCCAGAGCAGACCGGCTCCGTGAACTCGAAGCCCAGTTCGAGACCGATCTCGCCGCATGGCGCAGCGCTTATCGACAATGGCAGCGCGCGACGGACGAACTGCTCCCTCTTGCCGAAAGCCGCGTGGACCTCGAACGCGCGAGCTTTGCCGCAGGCCGCGCGGATCTGCTCGACATCATCGACGCCATCAAAACGCTCGCCATGCTGCGGGTGGAAATTCTGCAACGCGAAGAGGCGTCCGTCGAGGCCGCCGCGAACCTGCGACTGACTTATGGGGAGTATGGCCGATGAGACCCGCAATGGGAGCCCCGTGGGACAGGCTGTCGCCGCGCCAGAAATCCTGGATGATGGCAGGCACGGTCGCGCTCATCAGTCTTGCCGCCGGCTATGGTCTCTCGCAGCTCGGCGAAGGCCAGGGTGGTGCAAGCGACGCGGGCGGCAGTGCGACCGAATGCGAGGAGGTCCTTTACTGGTACGACCCGATGGTGCCGGGGCAGCACTTCGACGAGCCGGGCAAGTCGCCCTTCATGGATATGCAGCTGGTGCCCAAGTGCGCGGGCGAGGAGGCCACTGCAGGCGTCAGGATAGATCCCGGCCTGGTGCAGAATTTCGGCATCCGCACCACTGAAGCCGAGTACGGCGTCCTCGAGCCGGAAATAACCGTCACAGGCGTTCTGGCCTACAATGAACGCGACGTCGCGATCGTCCAGCCACGTGCCGGAGGCTATGTACAAAGAACCTACGGCCGCGCGCCCGACGATGTCGTTGGACGGGGCGCGCCGCTCGCGGATATCCTGGTTCCCGAATGGGGCGGAGCGCAGCAGGAGTATCTGGCCGTCCTGAACAGCGGTGATGAAGAACTTGCGCAGGCCATGCGCGAACGCATGCGCCTTTTGGGCATGCCTCCAGGCCTGATCTCATCGGTAGGGCGCAATGGACGTCCGCAGTCCACGATCACCGTTACCGCGCCGATTGGAGGTGCCATCACATCGCTCGGCGTGCGTCCGGGAATGACAGTCATGGCCGGACAGACGCTCGCCGAGATAACCGGTTTCTCACCGATCTGGCTCGAAGCCGCGGTGCCTGAAAGGCAGGCGGCGACTGTCCGCGTCGGGCAACCTGTCAGCGCGACGCTGACCGCATTCCCCGAGGAACGCTTCTCCGGGCCCATCATCGCTATCCTGCCGAGCGCGCAGGATGCAAGCCGTACGATCACCGTTCGTGCGCAACTGCCCAATGCATCCGGGCGCCTCAAGCCGGGCATGTTCGCACAGGTCTCGCTGACCCCGGACACACGCCGCGCGCTGCTGGTACCGTCCGAAGCGGTTATCAGGACCGGACGTCGAACCATCGTGATGGTGAAGCAGGACGAGGGCGGTTTCATGCCCGCCGAGGTCCGGATCGGCCGCGAAGCGGGTGGAAGGACCGAAGTGCTGGCCGGTCTGTCGGCAGGCGACCAGGTCGTGACATCGGGTCAGTTCCTGCTCGATTCCGAAGCAAGCCTCACCGGACTGGACGTCCGTCCGATAGATCAGGCAGATGACGCTTCCACCGGCGGCGAGGACGCACCAGCGACCTTCGGTGCCACCGGCACGATCCAGTCGATCGCCAATGGTTCGGTGACGCTGCGGCATGGTCCTGTGCCCCGGCTCGATTGGCCCGCGATGACCATGACCTTCCGCACGAAGAGCGCGGCGCAAATGCGCGGGCTCGAGACGGGAGACAGGGTGCGCTTCACCTTCACCCAGCAGGATGCCGGCCCCCGGATCGAGTCTATCACGAGGGCCGGACAATGATTGCTCGGATAATCGATGCCTCGATCGCCAACCGCCTGTTTATCGTTCTCGCCGCCGTCGCGGTAACGCTGGCCGGTTTCTGGGCGGTGCGCACGACGCCGGTCGACGCGTTGCCCGATCTGTCCGATGTGCAGGTTGTGGTCCGGTCAAACTATCCGGGTCAGGCCCCCCGGATCGTCGAGGAACAGGTCACCTATCCCCTGGCAACGACCATGCTCTCGGTGCCGGGGGCGAAAACCGTCCGTGGCTATTCGATGTTCGGTGACAGCTATGTCTATATCATCTTCGAGGACGGTACCGACCTCTACTGGGCACGCTCGCGCGTGCTCGAATATCTCAACCAGGTGCAGAACCGCCTGCCCGATGGCGTCACGAGCACGCTTGGGCCCGATGCAACCGGTGTGGGGTGGATCTACGAATATGCGCTCGTCGACCGGACCGGCGGGCACGACCTTGCCGGACTGCGCAGCCTGCAGGACTGGTTCCTGCGCTACGAGCTCAAGACGATTCCCGGCATTGCCGAGGTCGCCAGCGTCGGCGGAATGGTCAAGCAATACCAGGTCGTGCTGGAACCTTACCGGATGGCATCGCTCGGCGTGACTCACGCCGAGATCGTGAGCGCAATCCAGGCCGCCAACCAGGAAGCGGGCGGCTCGATCGTCGAGATGGGCGAAGCCGAATATATGGTGCGTGCCTCGGGCTATCTCGGCGACCTCGACGATTTCAGGGCGATCCCGCTGCGCGCGGTGAGCGGCGGCGTTCCGGTCACGCTGGGCGACGTAGCGACGATCCAGGTCGGCCCCGAACTGCGCCGAGGCATCGCCGAGCTCAATGGCGAAGGCGAGGTTGCCGGCGGCATCATCGTCCTGCGCCAGGGGGCGGATGCGCGAAGCGCAATACAGGCCGTGGAACTCAAACTCGATGAGTTGCAGGCAAGCCTTCCCGAAGGCGTCGAGATCGTCACGACCTACGACCGATCCCAGCTCATCGATGCGTCGATCGAGAACCTCACCACGAAGCTTATCGAAGAGTTTATTGTCGTGGCGCTCGTATGCGCACTGTTCCTCTGGCACGCGCGTTCGGCACTCGTCGCCATTATCACCCTGCCTTTGGGCGTGCTCGCAGCCTTCATCGTGATGCGCTTCCAGGGCGTCAATGCCAACATCATGTCGCTGGGTGGAATAGCCATCGCGATCGGTGCGATGGTAGATGCCGCCGTTGTGATGATCGAGAACGCGCACAAGCATCTCGAGCGATGGGAACACGAGAATCCCGATACCGTGCTCGCGGTGAAGGAACGCTGGCGGATCATCGCCGATGCATCGAAGGAAGTGGGACCGGCGCTGTTCTTCAGCCTGCTGATCATTACGCTGTCGTTCCTACCGGTCTTTACCCTGCAGGCGCAGGAAGGGCGGTTATTTGCACCGCTTGCTTTCACCAAGACCTATGCGATGGCTGCCGCGGCCATTCTTTCGGTAACGCTGGTGCCGGTGATGATGGGTTGGCTGATCCGTGGGAAGATCCCTTCGGAAGATTCCAATTTTCTAAACCGCTGGCTGACGAAAATCTATCGTCCGGGGCTCGACTGGGTCATGCGGCGCCCCAAGGCAACGCTGGCGATCGCGGCGCTGATCTTTCTGACCACCGCGATCCCCTTCACCCGGCTTGGCGGCGAGTTCCTCCCGCCGCTCGATGAAGGCGATTTGCTTTATATGCCGAGTGCATTGCCCGGCCTTTCCCCCGGCGAGGCGTCGGCGCTGCTGCAGCGCACCGATCGCCTGATCAAGTCGGTCCCGGAAGTGGAAACGGTGTTCGGTAAAGCGGGGCGCGCCGATACGGCGACGGATCCGGCTCCCCTGACGATGTTCGAAACGACGATCCGCTTCAAGCCCCGCGAAGAATGGCGCGAGGGAATGACGCCCGATCTGCTGGTCGAGGAACTCGACCGGGTCGTCCAGGTGCCGGGCCTCGCCAATGTCTGGGTGCCGCCGATCCGCAACCGGATCGACATGCTCGCGACCGGAATCAAGAGCCCGATCGGGGTCAAGGTGTCAGGCGACGATCTCGATCAACTGGAACGCGTTGCACTCGATGTGGAGCGTATCGCCAAGACCGTGCCTGGCGTGAGTTCCGCGCTGGCCGAGCGGCTGTCGGGCGGTCGCTATGTCGATGTCGATATCGACCGGATGGCGGCCGCGCGATACGGACTCAACATTGCCGACATCCAGCAGATCGTCTCTGGTGCAATAGGCGGCGCCAATGTCGCACGGACCGTCGAGGGGCTGGCGCGCTATCCGATCAATGTGCGCTATCCCCGCGAAATCAGGGACAGCGTCGATGAACTCAGGGCCCTGCCGGTTCTGACGCCGTCCGGCCAACAGATTACGCTCGGCACTGTCGCCCGTATCGCCGTCAGCGACGGTCCGCCGATGCTCAAGAGCGAGCAGGGTCGTCTGACCAGCTACATCTATGTCGATGTCCGGGGCCGCGATCTTACTTCGGTGGTCGCCGATCTTCAGGAGGCCGTCGCCGCGGGCGTCGATCTGCCTGCCGGCGTCAGTCTGTCCTATGCGGGCCAATTCGAATATCTGACGCGCGGCTATGAGCGACTAAAGATCGTGGTTCCCGCGACGCTCGCGATCATCTTCCTGTTGCTTTATCTCATTTTCCGACGCTGGGACGAAGCCTTGCTGATCATGGGCACGCTGCCCTTTGCGCTGACGGGCGGATACTGGTTGCTCTATCTGATGGGCTACAACCAGTCGGTGGCGACTGCGGTAGGCTTCATCGCGCTCGCCGGCGTCTCCGCCGAATTCGGCGTCGTGATGCTGATCTACCTGAAAGCCGCACTGGAACGGCGACAAGCTGACCTGAGCGCCGAAGAAGTGGACGAGGCCATCCGGGAGGGCGCGCTCCTGCGCGTGCGGCCCAAGGCGATGACCGTCGCAGTCATCCTTGCCGGTCTCTTTCCGATCCTGATCGGCACCGGCGCGGGCTCGGAAGTCATGAGCCGCATCGCCGCGCCGATGGTCGGCGGCATGATTACCGCGCCGCTCCTGTCCATGTTCCTGCTTCCCGCCGCTTATCTGTTGTTGCGGCGCCCCCGTCCGGAAAAATCGGCCAATTCTCAAGGAGAAGAAGAATGCGTACCCCAACCTACATGATCCTGCTCGCGGCACCGCTGGCGCTTGCAGCCTGCGACGCTGCAGACGACAGCTCAGAGACCATGATGTCTGACGACATGGCGAACTCGGACAGCATGCCCATGTCAGGCGAAATGCCGATGGCGGAAGAGACCGGCGGCGAGCAGAGCGCCAGCGCGGAGGGAACGGTAACAGCCATCGATTCCGAGGCGGGCACCGTGACCATCGAGCATGGTCCGGTCGAAAGTATCGGATGGCCCGCGATGACCATGGCCTTCGAAGCCGACGAACCAATCCTCGAACAGGTCAGTGTCGGTGAGGGGATAGCCTTTGAATTTCGTACTGGAACCGAAGGCAGCGTCGTTACCTCGGTAACGCCGCGATAGGACGGTGGGTGGGAGGCGCTCGGTTGCGCCGGTGCCTCCCACGCGAAAACAGGTGAATATGCCAGGTATCGACAGGCCCAACTTTCAGGATCGCCGCGACTTCATGAAAAGCGCCGGCCTCGCGGCGACGGGTTTCGCGGCGCTGCCGCTGCTGGGTTGCGACACGCAAGGCAAGATGTCGCTCGATCGATCAGGCGCAAGCAGTCCCCTTGCTATTCCTCCGCTACAAGCAGGAACGATCGAACGGGGCGAGCGTGTCTTTCGCCTGTCCCTGACACCGGGCGAGAAAGAATTCGTGCCCGGCACTCCGTCTCCGACGATCGGTATCGACGCATCCTATCTCGGCCCGACCCTCGAAATGCGCCGCGGCGAACAGGTTCGCTTTCACATCGACAACAAGCTTGCCGAAGATGCGACCGTCCACTGGCATGGTTTCGAACTTCCCGCCACAGCGGATGGCGGGCCGCACCAGCTCATACGGCCCGGTGAGCGCTGGAGCCCGTCCTTCGAACTACGCCAGCGCGCTTCGTTATACTGGTATCATTCGCATCTGCATCGCCGGGCCGGACCACAGGTCTATGCCGGACTTGCTGCCCCGATCTACGTGCGCGACGAGGAAGAGGATCGCCTCGATCTGCCGAGCCGGTACGGTGTGGATGACATACCGCTCATCGTGCAGGATCGCGTGATCGACAGCTCGGGCCGCCTCGTTTACCGGCTCAACATGCACTCGCGGATGATGGGGGTGATAGGTGAGCGCATCTATGTGAACGGAACGGCCAATGCCGTTTTCGACGGCGCCGCCGGCCCGCTGCGCCTGCGGCTTCTCAATGGATCGAATGCGCGGTTCTACACCTTCTCGCTCGAAGGTGATCGTCCGATGCAACTCATCGCAAGCGATGGCGGCCTGCTTGCCGCACCCCGCGAGATTCGCAGTCTTACCCTTGCCCCAGGCGAACGCGCACAAGTGATCGTCGACCTTTCCGAAGGGCGCCCGCTGCGCCTGAATGCCAGCAGTCCTGATAACGCCATGGGCATGATGGCCGGAGAAGGCGGGGGTATGATGGACGGCGGAATGATGGGAAACCGGACCGGTCGCGAGAGGCAGGGCCGCACCTTTTCGATCCTCGATATGCGTCCCTCCGGATCATCGACTCCAGTGATGCTCCCGCCCACCCTGGCCGCGCTAGCCGCGCCAGACCCCTCGCTCGCCGTTCGCAGCCGCCGTTTCGTACTCGATATGGGCATGATGGGTCGGGGCATGGCGATCAACGGCGAGACCATGGACATGGATGTCATCAATCAGCGCGTACCGGTGGGTCAGTGGGAAATATGGGAAATCGCCAACGCATCGATGATGGCCCATCCCTTTCATATTCATAACGTGCAGTTCCGCTTGCTCGACCGGGACGGTCGGCCTCCGCAGGCGGAAGAGGCGGGCTTCAAGGACACCGTTATCGTCAAGCCACGTGAACAGGTCAGGCTGCTGTTGCGGTTCGAAGAGAATACCGATCCCGACAATCCCTACATGTATCACTGTCATATCCTCGAGCACGAGGACGCAGGCATGATGGGGCAATTCGTGGTCACGGCCAATTAGGGGAGAACGACAGATGAGCGATGGGCACAATGCAATCGAGGGTACGGCGACCGACCCCGTTTGCGGAATGAGCGTGAAGATGGACGGCGCCCGCTTCATCGATCGACACGAGGGTGGCGACCATTACTTCTGCTCCTCGCGCTGCCTCGACAAGTTCCGCGCGGATCCGGAGATGTATCTTTCGAAGGCGCACCTCGATGCTGTCGAGGATGTCCCGGAAGGTACGATATACACCTGTCCGATGCATCCGGAGATCCGGCAGCCGGGGCCGGGCTCCTGCCCGATATGCGGGATGGCCCTCGAACCCGAAACGGTCACCTTGAACGAGGGCCCCGATCCCGAACTCGTCGACATGCGGCGAAGGTTCTGGTGGAGCGCGCTCTTCACCCTGCCGCTCTTCGCCTATGCGATGGGCGACATGATCCCGTCGCGACCGTTCGATCAGGTCATCGAACCCGCTTTCGCGCAGTGGCTGCAGCTTCTGCTGGCCACTCCGGTGGTGCTTTGGGGCGGCTGGCCCTTCTTCACCCGCGCGCTGCAATCAGTCCGAACCATGAACCTCAACATGTTCACCCTGATCGGCTTCGGCGTTGCCATCGCTTATCTGTTCAGCCTTGTGGCAACCCTCGCCCCGGACATCTTCCCCGAGGCTTTCCGCGATCATGCGGGCCGGGTCGGCGTCTATTACGAGGCCGCAGCGGTTATCACGACCCTCGTGCTGCTCGGGCAGGTGCTCGAGCTCAAGGCGCGCGGATCGACATCGAGCGCCTTGCGAGCGCTTCTCGAACTCGCGCCCCCGACCGCGATGAAGATCTTCGGTCGCGGCGATGAGCGCGAAGTACCGCTCGATGAATTGACGTCGGGGGACCTGCTGCGCGTGCGTCCGGGCGACAAGGTCCCCGTCGATGGCACGCTCGAGGATGGAAGCAGCGCCATCGACGAGTCCATGATCAGCGGCGAGCCCATTCCCGTCAAGAAAAGCGCTGGCGATCCCGTGATCGGAGGCACTGTCAACCAGACCGGCAGCTTCACCATGCGCGCGACGCAGGTCGGCGCGGACACCATGCTCTCGAAGATCGTGCAGATGGTGGCGGAGGCGCAGCGCAGCCGGGCACCGATCCAGCGGCTCGCCGACCAAGTCACCGGATGGTTCGTGCCCATCGTCGTCCTTGTCGCTATCGTGAGTTTTGTCGTCTGGGCCATCTGGGGACCGGCACCGGCCCTTGCCTACGCGCTCGTCAACGCGGTCGCCGTTCTGATCATCGCCTGTCCCTGCGCGCTCGGACTGGCGACGCCAATGTCGATCATGACCGGCACCGGCAAGGGAGCCCAGCACGGCATCCTGATCAAGAACGCCGAAGCGCTCGAAACGCTGGAAAAGATCGATACGCTGGTTGTCGACAAGACCGGCACACTGACCCGGGGCAAGCCCGATCTTGTCGACGTAAAACCGCAGTCAGATTTCGACGAGCAGGAGTTGCTGAGCCTTGTCGCTGCCGTTGAGAGAGGAAGCGAGCATCCGCTCGCCCACGCGATCGTGGAAGGGGCTCAAAACAGGGGCGCTGCCATCCTCGACGCTTCCGATATCGAGTCCGTGACCGGCGAAGGCATCCAGGCAAATGTCGACAAGCGCAGGGTCGCGATCGGGAATGAAAAGATGATGGAGCGTATAGGGGCGCTCGAAGAAGGCTGGCGGTCAACGGCGGACGAAGGCCGAAGCCTCGGACAGACGGTGATGTTCGTGGCCGTGGACGGGGCACCGGCAGGCCTTATCGCTGTCGCCGATCCGATCAAGGAAACCAGCCGCACCGCTATTGCCGCGCTGCATGAGCGCGGCATCAAGATCGTGATGCTTACCGGCGACAGCGAAGCCACCGCGCGTGCGGTAGCAAGCCAGGTCGGTATCGACGAAGTCGAAGCGAATGTCTCGCCCGAGGACAAACATCGCAAGATCGAGCAGTTGAAGAGCGAGGGTCGCCGGGTCGCTATGGCCGGCGACGGCATAAACGACGCACCCGCGCTTGCCGCTTCGCATGTCGGCATCGCGATGGGAACGGGTACCGATGTCGCGATCGAAAGCGCGGGCGTGACATTGGTGCGCGGCGACCTCGTCGGCGTTGTTCAGGCGCTCGTCCTGTCTCGGGCCACTATGCGCAACATCAGGCAGAACCTGTTCTTTGCCTTTGCCTATAATGCGCTCGGAATTCCGGTCGCTGCAGGTGTCCTCTATCCATGGACCGGGTTGCTTTTGAACCCGATGATCGCGGCCGCAGCGATGAGCCTGTCTTCGGTATCGGTGATCGGCAACGCCCTGCGCCTGCGCGGCCTCGCTCTTCCCAAATTCGATACCTGAGCGGTGAGGGCGGGACGGAGATGGCGCGAGTAACGGATAAGACGATGCAGGATCAAAACCCAATCTCTGAGAAATCGCGCGAATGGCGCGGTGCTCATCCAGCGCTCTGGATCGCCCTGTTCGGAATTTTCATCGCTTTCGCCTGGGAGATGCTCCAGCTTCCCTTCTACCAGTCAGCTGGTCTGTCGCCCGCCGAGGCTGCTCGCCGCTGTGGCCTAGCCTCGTTCGGCGACGCTGGCATAATGGTTGCGGCTTATCTCGTCGCCTCGATCGGCAATCGACAATGTCCGTGGTTGACCCGTTTTGAGGCTTGGCGCTTCGCCGTCTACCTTGCGACCGGCCTCGTAATAACGGCTTTCGTCGAAATCCTGGCGGTCGGCGCCGATTGGGGATGGACGTACAGCGAGAGCATGCCTCTGCTGCCGGGGACCGACATTGGCCTAGTCCCCATGCTGATGTGGATTGTGGTCCCTTCAGCGACTTTGTGGTTCGCGCGGCGAATGGGAACCGGACCCGCGCGATAGGAAGTTGATCAACTGGTTCAGCAGCAACTAGCCGAGGTGGAGCGCAAAATCTCCGATCTAATGGCTTTACGAGACGAGCTGGGACAGATGTTACGGTCCTGCGAGTCGGACAAGATCGGTGAATGCAAGGTCATCGGATGCCTCGGGCACCATAGCGTTGTGCAAGATCTCAATGGCTGTCCGCTTGTGGATCACCCATGGAAGGAGTGGAACGGCCGAAATGGGGCGCAAAGCTGGCGCCGGTCGGCACTGCGAATGGACGGCAGAAATTAGGGCGCTGCGTGTTGCCCTGTAACGGCAGCTATGTCGGCGGGACGGGCTGCCCATGCATGAAGATGCTGCAGTGACGACGCCTGCTTAGCGGGCTTGCTCTCGACCCGATGAGAGGTGAAGCTGCCACTCGTGGTCAACCTTTTCGTCGCCATCACCGATCGCAGCTGGTTCGAGCTGCTAAGCCAAGAGTGGCCCGACGAGGTCAATTTCTGGCAGCCAAGCGGCAATCGCAATTTCGGCGCGGTGTCAGTCGGCGAACTATTCTTGTTCAAGCTCCATGCGCCCGATGATTTCATCGTCGGCGGCGGCATCTTCAGCCATGCCTCGAACGTGCCGCTTTCGCTCGCCTGGGGTGTCAATCGGCGTGCAAACGG